>CAZXYV010000028.1:0-12689 GCA_964645025.1 uncultured Dehalococcoidaceae bacterium
GACATTATCCTCCCGCGCCCTTGACAGCCCATAGACAGCGTATGATAGACTGGAGTATCATTGCGCGGAGTGGGCGAATGGCAAAAGTAACTCTCATGGTTGAGGCTGAAACCGATGCTTACGGGCCGGAGGAAACGGCGAAGCTCCTGGGGAAAGGCGAGGCTACCATCTGGCGGTGGCTCCGTGACGGTAAAATCCTGGCGGTGAAGGTCGGCGGGCGCACGCTTATACCGGAGAAGGAAATAGAAAGACTGAAAAAGGAGCTAGGCCTACCCGATCCGGACAACCGGTAGGTCTTCTCGTTTGGAGTTACCTCTGGCCACTCAAACTCTGCATCCGTATTCCAGAATTGGATAAGACTATGTCGATTGCGAAAGCGATTTCAGGTACATTAAGAACGGTTACCACCACGGGGACCTTTCGGACGGCGACCATTAGTACAGGGGGCGGGGAATACAACATGACAGGGTGGCATGTTAGACCGCTACACCACGGGGCCGTCTGATAAGAGGCTTCGTCAGTACTTTTTAGTCTATCATCGGCGGAATAGCGTGTCAAGCTAAAATCTCCGATTAAAACCCTGTATATCTAACGTTGTGGTTGTCTCTATTTCAGGTTTATGGTATAATAGCCTAAAATTCGCTAAGGAAACGGACGTGCCGAGAAAAAAGAAAGAGCTAGCTGTTGGAGATAAGAAACTACAGGACTACGAACTGGTATTCATCCTCAATCCGGATATGTCGGAAGAAGCTCTGGAAAGCAGGATAAACGGGATCAGCCAGTTTATTACCACCCGGGAAGGCGTCATCTCTGATATGCAGAAATGGGGTAAAAAGAAACTGGCCTATCCCGTCAAGCATTTTATAGAGGGTAATTACATTCTGGCCAAGTTTCAGCTGAAACCAGCCCGGGCCAAAGAGCTTGAAGCGAACTTGAGAATATCCGAAGAAGTTATCAGACACCTATTAATTAAAGCCGGCGCTTAAGCTGAAAAGGGTATGGAGTTTTTAAGCCGTACGGGGAGGTGAAGAGGCCATGCCAAGTCTGAATAAGATAACGATTATCGGGAATGTGGGGAATGAGCCGGAGATGCGTTTTACACCGAATGGCAAACCGGTGACATCTTTTTCCGTGGCCACCAACTGGGTCTATACCTCTCCGGAAGGGGAACGCCGCCAGGAGACGGAATGGTTCAATGTCGTAGCCTGGAACCGGCTGGCGGAACAGTGTAACCAGTTTCTCGCTAAAGGCAAACTTGTCTATGCTGAAGGAAGGATACATACCCGGAACTGGGAAGGTCAGGATGGCCAGGCCCATACCCGGATTGAAGTGATTGCCAACCGGGTGATTTTTCTGGACCGGCGCGGCGCGGGCGCTCTGACAGATGAAAAGACGGAGGAAGGCGCCGCTACCGAGCTGGAACCGGAAGACCTTCCGTTTTAATATCGACGAGAAAACATTTTAGATAGATAGAGGGGCAGGATGACACAAGCTAGAGATACCAGACCGAGAAGACCGGGCAGATCCAAATATATCCCCAAGCGTAAAGTCTGCTTCTTCTGCCGGGATAAAGTGACTTATATCGATTACAAAGACCCGGCGCTCTTAAAACCTTATATCTCGGACAGGGGTAAAATAACGCCACGTCGGAAAAGCGGGGCCTGTGCCAAACATCAACGTGCGTTGACCACGGCCATAAAGAGGGCGCGGGAGCTGGCGCTATTACCGTTTACGCCGGCCCATATCCGCAAGACCGGGGGCGTCGGTTTAAAGAGCTAGTATCACTGAACAAACCAGTTATATCGTTTATTATTTCCTTAAATTATATTTAACGATAGGGAGTTAAAGTGCCAAAAAGAACCTATCAACCCAAAAAGAAACCGAGAAAGCGTGAGCACGGGTTTTTGAAGAGGATGAGCACGCGCGGCGGTCGGGATGTCCTGAAAGCCAGAAGATTGAAGGGACGTAAGAGATTAACCGTCGTCTAAAGGCGGTATTAATTGGCCCGGGTGGGGTAGCCTTGAGGGGAGAAACGACTCTAACCGGTAAAGCGCAATTCGAGCTGGTTTACGAAAAGGGCAGGTCCTGGGCGGCGAGAGAGATAGTCATCAAGGTATTGCCTAACGGGCTTGACGCTACCAGATATGGCCTGACAGTCAGCCGGCGTGTGGGCAAGGCGGTGATACGGAACAAGGTTAAGCGGCGGCTGCGTGATATATTAAGGCAGATGAACCTAGCGCCGGGGTGGGACATAATAATCATTGCCCGTAACCCGGCAGCCAGCGCCAGCTTTATTACTCTGGGGAGGTCGGTTGGAAATCTATTAGTCCGGGCCGGACTATTTGTGGGGGAACATGAAGGCAATAGCCCTGGAGCTGATTAAACTGTATCAACTTACACTATCACGGATTATCCCGCCGTCCTGCCGTTTCGCACCGACCTGCTCCCAGTACACCTTAGAGGCTATCGTCAAGTACGGGATAATAAAAGGCGTGGGTCTGGGCATCAAGCGTATCGCCCGCTGTCATCCGCTAAATCCGGGCGGCTTTGACCCGGTACCATAAGACGAGGGGAATAAATTGAGTTCAAAAATGAAATGGCCTATCGGCCGGATGATGCTTCTTGCCCTGATATTGGCTGGCTTGGGCATAGGTGCTTTTGGTTGTATCAGCGGCGTGACAGCTATCGGGTGGTCCGGCGGGGCAGTCTCGGATAACACTATCTACGTTGGTTCCCGGGAAGGCAGGCTGGTGGCGTTGAACCTGGCTGATGATAGCCGCCAGTGGTCAGAAAAATTAAAGGTTGTCGCGCAGACGGGTCTTTTCGGCTGCGGTCTGAGTACTGGCGGCTGTGGCGGTTCAGCTTCCACCGGTGTCGCGATATACGGAACGCCGGTGGTAGCCGGGGAACTGGTTTATATCGCCGGATATAATGGGAAAATTTATGCCTATACGGCCAAAACGCTGGCGGCGCGCTGGGTCTACCCGCGTGAAGGATATCTTCCTCCTTTTGTAGGTGGTCTGATAGTTGACAATGGTAAATTATTTGTTGGCTGTTCTAGCGGAACCATAGATGGAAAGAAAGTCAAAGGGCGGTTATACGCTCTTAATGCCACTACTGGTGACCCACTATGGCATTTTGATACTGAAGATAAGATATGGTCTACGCCGGCCATAAACGGCGGGACGCTTTACATCGGCTCTTTCGATAAAAAACTATATGCCCTGAACTTGGCCGATGGCAGCAAGAAGTGGGAGTTTGCTACGGAAGGGGCGATTATGGCCACGCCCCTGATATACCAGGGTACGGTATATATCGGGTCGCTCGACAGGAACCTGTATGCTGTGAGCGCTTCAAATGGACAGGGGAAGGTGGTTGTCACGGCTGAAAAATGGTTCTGGTCCGAGCCGGTGCTGGTTAACGATACGGTTTACGCCGGCTGTCTTGATGGTAAGGTCTACGCTTTTAAAGCCGATACCGGAGTGATGGTGGCTACTATAGACCTGAAGGGCCCCATCTCCTCCAGGCCGGTTATCGTAGATAGCGCGGTTATTTTTGCCACGCGGAAAGGCGTTATCTATTCTGTAAATACTGCCTCCAACGTAGCCATACAGCTAGCGGACATCAAGCTGGAAGTTGACGGGCCATTGACGGCACTCGGAGGCATCGTCTATATACATACCCAGGACATCGCCTTGCAGCGTATCAATGCCACCAGCGGCGCGGTGTTGCCCCCGGTTTCTTTAAAAGGCCAGGATTGAGGTAGCCTGCATTGAATATTTGGGAACTCATTATCCAGCAGCCGTTAACCAACGTTCTGATAGTAGTATCGCACGCACTGGCTGGTAACTTCGGGCTGGCTATCATCGCCCTGACCATCATCATTAATCTGCTCATGCTGAAGATGACGCTGAGCCAGATACGCTCGGCCAAAGCGATGCAGGACCTCCAGCCCAAACTCGCCGAGATTCAAAAGAAGTACGGCCGTGACCGGCAGAAACTGAGCCAGGAGCAGATGAATCTTTACAAGACCGCGGGCGTGAAGCCGGCCGGCTGCGCCATCAGTCTGATTATCCAGATGCCGGTCTGGATTGCCCTCTACCAGGCGATTATGCTCGCCCTGTCCGTGGCGCCGGAAGGACTGCTTAACCTGTCCAAGTACCTTTACTCGTGGCCTATTTTATATTCGATTCTACCGCTGAATCGGGCTTTCCTGGGCATGGACCTGGCCCAACCTAATATGGTTCTGGCTATCCTGGTCGGCATCACGATGTGGGTACAGCAAAAGATGACGATGACCACGTCGGCTGACCCCAAGCAAGCCCAGCAGGCCCAGATGATGCTCTGGATGATGCCGATGATGTTTACCTTCTTCGCCCTGTCTTTCCCCAGCGGCCTGGCGCTTTACTGGGTGGTGAACAGCGTCGTCAGAATATTCATACAGTACCGCGTCACCGGTTGGGGCGGGTTACGCCGCCAGGTCGCCAAGCCGAGTGAAGGCGATAAAAAACGCGTTAAGTTCGACGCCACCGAGATAAAGAAGTCCACGGAGAAAACAGGCGCCGATATTGTGGTAAAGGACACGGATTTGTCCAAACCACAGCTATTAAAACCGAGCAAGATGAGGTATCAACCGGGTAAAGACAGGTCTCAGCATCATCCCAAAAAGTGAGGCCATTATCTGATAAGAGGTTGAACGACTATGGAGATACCTGAAAAACAAGTAGCCCTATTTGAAGCGGCCAAAAAAGTGCTGGAAGAACTCCTGCAACTGCTGGATTTGCCCTCGAAAGTGACGCTATCCGAGGAGTTTACCGTTATCGGTGCGGATGGCGAGACCTCTTCCATCGGCCTGAACATTGAAGGTGAAGACCTGGGGATATTAATCGGCCGGAGAGGGCAGACCATGGTGTCTTTACAGCAGGTCGTCAGGGTGATAATATCCCACCGGATGGATGTCAGGATACCGATTGTCCTCGACGTGGAAGGCTATAAGCAGCGCCGCTGTGAAGGATTGAGGACGCTCGCCAATAAGCTGGCAGACCAGGTCAGGACCAGGAGGATACCCTTTACCATGGAGCCGATGCCGGCCTTTGAAAGGCGCGTGATACACCTGGCCCTGGCTGACCACCCCGACGTCACTACCGAAAGCACCGGCGAAGGCGAGACCCGCAAAGTAGTTATCATTCCCAAAAATCCGCGCCGTTATTAGTTGTCTTTCAATGTCATTGCGAGACCATCCCGAGCAATCGGGAGGCGAAGCAATCTCAAACTCAGGCTTAATCCATAAATAGAGATTGCCACGTCGCCTTAGGCTCCTCGCAATGACGATTGGGATGGTTGATTTAACAACCGGTTTATGCTAATCTTTAGCTGAGAAAGGCTCTGACGGAGAAGAGTAAGGGCGGCCCAGGGTATCCAGCGAGTCTGGTACGGTGCGAGCAGACATACCAATCGCCCTGAAAATCACTCCCGAGCTGCCAGTTGAAAGTCCCCGATAAAGCAGGGATGAATAGGCCCGGACGGTCCCGTCAACCGTTAGCCGTGACGAGGGCATGATGCGTGCCCTGAAGAGCGTCCCCTTCTCCGGAAGGGGGAAATAGGGTGGTACCGCGGGTACAATGAGTCCCGTCCCTTAAAGACGGGGCTTTTTATTTATACAGGGGGTAGAGCCTATGTTTAATCCTGTCAGCAGTCGGGTGAACTATCCTCAAATGGAGGAAAAGATACTGGCCTGGTGGAAAAAAGAGGGCATCTTTCAGCGCAGCGTAGCCGCCCGTAAAGGCGGGCCGCGCTTCGTCCTTTATGACGGACCGCCCACGGTCAACGGCAGTCCGGCGCTCCATCATGTGTTCATGTCTATCTTCAAGGACGTCATCCCGCGCTACAAGACGATGAAGGGTTACTACGCCCCGCGTATCGGCGGGTGGGACACGCACGGCCTGCCCGTGGAACTGGAAGTTGAAAAACAGATTGGCATATCCTCCAAGCCGCAGATAGAGGAATACGGCATCGCCCGTTTTAATGAACTGTGCCGGCAGAGCGTTAACCGCTATCTGCATGAATTCGAGGAGATAATCGAGCGCGCCGGCTACTGGGTCGACCTGGAGAACGCCTACGTTACCATGAGGAACGACTATATTGAGTCCTGCTGGTGGGCCATCAAGCAGATGTGGGATAAGGGGCTGGTGTACCAGGGCTACCGGGTGACGCCCCACTGCCCCCGCTGCGGCACATCCTTAAGCTCCCACGAGGTCGCCCAGGGCTACCAGGAAGATACCGAAGACCCGTCGGTTTACATAAAGTTCAAGTTAACCGGCCAATCATCCGCCGTCTTACCTGATGATAAACCGGTCTATCTCCTGGCCTGGACGACCACGCCCTGGACACTCCCGGGCAATACGGCCCTCGCCGTGGCTCCCGACGCCGAATATGCCCTGCTCAAGGGAGAGAAAGATTACCTTGTCATGGCGGCGCGGCTGGTAGGGGCGGTTGGCCTGGAAGGCTATCAAGAAATAAAGAAACTGGAGGGGAAAAAGCTCGTTGGCCTGGAGTATCAGCCCTTATTCAATCCCCATGACTTTAACGTGGAAAGGCTCAGGTTCCATGAAGGGGGCGCCTTGCTGGCCCAGAAGCCGGCAAAAAAGCTGACCTACCGGGTCATCAGCGGCGACTTCGTCACCATGGAAGACGGCACCGGTATCGTCCACATCGCCCCGGCTTTCGGTGAGGTCGACTATGAAGCCGGCAAGGCCTGGGGCCTCGATTTCGTCCAGCAGGTTGACCTCCAGGGAAAAATCACCGGCACCTATCCCTTCGCCGGCAAGTTCGTCAAAGATGCCGATAAGGATATACTTGAGGATTTGAAATCGAGAGACCTCCTTCTCCGCAGCGGTACCATCCGGCATACCTATCCTTTCTGCTGGCGGTGTGATGCGCCGCTGCTCTACTATGCCAAGGAGACCTGGTACATCAAGACCACCGCCGTGAAAGACAGGCTTATCTCCGGTAACGAGGAGATAAACTGGTACCCGGAGCATATCAAGTACGGGCGCTTCGGCGACTGGCTGCAGAACAACATCGACTGGGCTTTCTCCCGCGAGCGCTACTGGGGCACGCCGCTGCCGGTCTGGCGCTGTGAGTCCTGCGACCTCCATGATTGCATCGGCAGCCTGGCGGAGCTGAAGCAGAAAAAGGGGTTCTCCGGCTTTAAAGAGCCGCTTGACCTCCACCGCCCCTTTGTCGATGAGTTGACCTTTGCCTGCCCGAAATGCGGCGGCCGGATGCAGCGCGTCCCGGAAGTTATCGACTGCTGGTTCGACTCCGGCGCGATGCCTTTAGCCCAGAGCCACTATCCCTTCGAGAACGAGACCCTCCTCGAAGACGGGCGCTTCCCGGCCGACTTCATTTGTGAAGCGGTCGACCAGACCCGCGGCTGGTTCTACAGTTTACACGCCATATCCACGCTGTTGTTCGGGAAGCCCTGCTTCAAGAATGTCATCTGCCTGGGGCATATCCTGGACGCTAAAGGCGAGAAGATGAGCAAGCGCAAGGGCAACGTCGTCTATCCGTGGGAAGTCGTCAATAAATACGGTGCCGATGCCCTCCGCTGGTACCTCTACACTGCCTCGGCGCCGGGCAACCCGCGCCAGTTCGATGAGAAACAGGTGGACGAAGTATCCCGGCGTTTCCTTTCGACTCTCTGGAACGTCTATTCCTTTTTTGTCATGTATGCCAATATCGATAAATATTTACCGGCGGCGGGGGCATTACCGGCGCCGGAGGCCTTCAGGCCGAGCCTTCTGGCCGAGGCCGAGCTCGATAGCTGGATTCTCTCCGAGCTGAACCAGCTTGTCGCCGATGTTAGCGCGGCGCTGGACGACTATAGCCCCACCGACGCCGGCCGGAAGATAGAGAGCTTCGTCGATGGCCTGTCCAACTGGTACGTAAGGCGGAGCCGGCGGCGCTTCTGGAAGAGCGAGAACGACACCGATAAGCTTTCCGCCTACAATACCCTTTATACGTGCCTTGTGACGCTGGCCAGGCTGATGGCCCCGTTTACCCCGTTCCTGGCCGATGAGCTTTACCGGAACCTGGTGAGGTCGGCTTTTACTGACGCGCCGGAGAGCGTGCACCTGGCCGATTTCCCATCGCCGGACGCAAGCAAAATCGATAAACAGCTGGCGGATGATAACCGCCTGGCGATGAAGGTATGCAGCATGGGCAGGGCGGCGCGGAGCAAGGCCGGTATCAAAGTGCGCCAGCCGCTGGAGACCCTGTATATCGGCGTCTCATCAGATTGGGAAAAGCGCGCCATGGAGAGGCTCAAGCCGCTGGTGCTGGATGAGCTTAACGTCAAGGAGCTGTTGTATGAGTCCGTGGAGAATGTGGCCGGCCTGGATATGTCCGGCTATGCGGCGGTCAGCGAGGGGAACAGCAGCGTGGCTATCTCGACCCATATCACGATAGAGTTAGAGGCCGAGGGCTTCGCCCGTGAAATCGTCCACCGCGTCCAGACGATGCGCCGTTCCGCCGGTTACAATATCGCCGACCATATTGTTCTTTACTATGAAGGTGCCGCCCACTTCGTCCAATCTATCTCCGCCTTTGCCGACTATATCCGGCAGGAGACGCTGGCAGTTGAGATAGAAGAAGATATCCCGGAAGACGCCGATTTTCAGGAGACATTCAAGATAGGCGGTTCGAGCCTGAAGCTGGGAGTGAAGAAGGCAAAATAGTTTAAGACCGCGGTGTCTCGATAGGGGTTGCCGTGACGGTGCTCTGGGCAGTACCGCGCCAGTATTTAACTTCGCAGGGTTGGCCGATTTTACACGTGTTCAGGGCCCGTGTGAACGATGCAACATCGGTTACTTTCTGCCCGCCGACGTTGATGATGACATCATACTTCTGGAGGCCGGCCTGGGCCCCAGGCGAGTTGGCGCCTATCTGTATTATTAGAGCCCCGCTGTTTACTGCTAACTTTAATTGCCTGACTACCGTCTGGTCGACGGTGTAAAGCCCAACCCCCAGCCAGGGGCGCGAAACGAAACCTTTGTTCACCAGTTCTTGTATAATCGGTGAAGCTGTCTCGCTGCTGATGGCGAAGCCGGTGGCCTCGGCGCCGGTGGCGACAATCTTGGCGCTGGTGATGCCCACCACCTCGCCGGCCAGGTTCACCAGCGGGCCGCCGCTATTGCCCGGGTTGATGGCCGCGCTGGTATCAATCAAATTATACAAAGTCTCGTTCTGGTCTACCTGCAGCGATACATCGAGCTGGCTGATGATACCTACCGTGGCCCGGGTGCCCCGCCCCAGCGAGTTACCGATGGCGATAACCCAGTCTCCCACTCTTAGCCTGGTGGAATCTCCTATGTGAAGCGCCGGTAAATTTTTAGCATTGATTTTAAGGATGGCTAGGTCGTTGAGGGTGTCGGTCGCGACTGCTTTAATATCGGCGGGGTAAGAGTCGCCGTTATCGAGGGTAACGGTGATAGTCTTGGCCCCCTCGACCACGTGGTTGTTGGTCACGATGATGCCGTTGGAGTCGATAATCCACCCCGACCCGGCCCCTTCCTGGGTAAACTGCCGATTAAAGAAGTCTAAGACCGTTACCTCCGTGTTAATGGCCACGACCGACGGCTTAACGCGGGCGACGACATCGGCGATGTTGGGTAGCGTCGTAGGGGTCTGGGTGCTTGAGACCGGTGACGGCGTCCACCCGGTGCTTATCGGTGCGGGTGACGGGGTGACAGAGGTTGAATTAGATGTGGTCTCCGGTGAGGTTATGGTGATACAGCCCGGTAAAAGAACCAGGGATAGTAATAAGATGATTGCTATAAAGTATATCGCCTTGTTTTTCATTCTGTTCATAATTATAACATAGCGCAGAATTGTTAATGTAATATTAATTACTTATTAAAAAACCCCCCTCTCCTTTTCAGGGGAGAGGGGGCTGATGGTCTCCGGCTTGGATAGAGGTTACTTAAACTCGGCGGGTACTTCGGGCAAAGATTTCAGCGCTTCCTTGACCAGGTCCTCGGGGTAGGCGTAATCGGTCAGTTTGCCGCTGAGGTAAGACTCATAGGCCGCCATGTCGAAATGCCCATGTCCGCTGTGCGCCAGCAGGATAACCTTGGACTCGCCGCTCTGCTTGCATTTCAGAGCTTCATCTATCGTCACTCTGATGGCGTGGTCGGTCTCCGGGGCGCTGATAATGCCCTCGGTGCGGGCGAAGGCCACGCCGGCTTCAAAGGTGGCTACCTGCGGTACCGCCCTGGCAGCGACAAAGCCGAGCTTATGGAGGTGGCAGACCAGCGGCGCCATGCCGTGATAGCGCAGGCCGCCGGCGTGGACGGGCGGCGGCATGAAGGTATGACCCAGCGTGAACATCTTGGCGATGGGGGCCATACCGGCCACATCGCCGTAGTCGTAAGCATACAGACCCTTGGTCAGGGTGGGGCAGCTTTCCGGCTCGACGCAGATGATTTCCAGTTTTTTCTTCTTACCGGCTATCTTGTCCTTGACGAAGGGCAGGAACATGCCGGCGAAGTTAGAACCGCCGCCGACGCAGCCGATGATGATATCCGGGTAGAAGCCGGCCATTTCCATCTGCTTCATCGCTTCCTGGCCGATGACGGTCTGGTGCAGCAGGACATGGTTGAGCACGCTGCCCAGCGAGTAATGCGTGTCTTTACTGGTGACGCAGTCCTCGACGGCTTCGCTGATGGCCAGGCCGAGGCTGCCGGGGCAGTTGGGGTCTTTGGCTAACGCATCGCGGCCGGCCTTTGTTTCCGGGCTGGGGCTGGGCACGCACGTGGCGCCCCAGGTCTCCATCATGATGCGGCGGTAAGGCTTCTGGTTATAGCTTACCTTGACCATGTAGACTTTGCATTCAAGGCCGAAGAGCTTACAGGCAAAGGCGAGCGAGCTTCCCCACTGGCCGGCGCCGGTCTCGGTGGTGATGCGTTTTACCCCTTCCTTCTTGTTATAGTAGGCCTGGGCGACGGCCGTATTGGGTTTGTGGCTGCCCGGGGGGCTTGACCCCTCGTATTTATAGAAAATCTTGGCCGGTGTGCCCAGGAACTTTTCCAGGCGGTGCGCCCGATAAAGCGTTGTCGGTCTCCATAGACGATAAATTTCCTGCACCTCTTCCGGGATATCGATGTAACGTTCCTGGCTGACTTCTTGCTTGATCAGCTCCATGGGGAAAAGTGGCGCCAGGTCAGCCGGCCCCAGCGGTTGCTTGGTGCCCGGATGCAGGTACGGCGGCAGAGGTTGCGGCAGGTCGGGCTGGATGTTGTACCAGCGGGTAGGCATGTCTTTTTCATTCAGGATAAACTTTGTCTTGTCCATTTTCCTCCCTTTTTCTCGTTGATAATATTTAAAAATATATCACGGCAGGCATCCGCCTCAGGCGGAATTTGCCTCCCGGTTATTTTCGCACGAATCGAGAGCTTTACGCAAGCTGGAGACGAAGACCTTTAAAGTAGAGAGCGTGCGGTCTTCATCGATAAGCTGGATCAGCCGGCTCCCCACGATAGCGCCATCGGCCACGGCGGCGACGCGCCGGGCCTGTGCCGGCGTGGCTATGCCGAAACCCACGCATAATGGCTGTTGCGCCTTTTGCCTGACCCTTTGGACAAAACTTTCCAGCCCCGGCGGCAGGGTGTCTCTGGCGCCGGTAACGCCCGTCAGTGAGACCATATAGATGAACCCCCGCGCCCTGGCAGCGACTTCAGCGATGCGTTTAGCGGTGCTGGTGGGCGCCAGGAAATAGATAAGGTCGATGCCATGCTGTTGTGATATCGTTTCTAATTCTGCCCCTTCGTCCGGCGTTAGATCGGGGACAATGAGGCCGCTGATACCGGCGTCACGGCAACTGCGGCAGAACGTCTCCAGCCCGTAGTTGAGTACCGGGTTATAGTAGGTCATGAAGGCCAGGGGCAGGGATATCCGGCGATGTAATTGATGGGCTATTTCTAAACAGACCTCGGGGGTAGTGCCATTTTGTAGAGCTTTAAAGCTCGCCTGCTGGATGGTGGCGCCATCGGCCAGAGGGTCGGAGAAGGGGATGCCCAGCTCGATGATGTCGCAGCCGCTCTCCGCCAGCGCGGCGGCTATCCGCGGCGTGGCCTCGATATCCGGATAGCCCGCAGTGATATAGCCTATCAGCGCTTTGTGCCCCTTTTTAAAGACAGACTCAATCCGGCTCATGGCTGCATTCCTAAGGCTTGTGTCACGATTTCCAGGTCTTTATCGCCCCGCCCGGACAGGTTGACGATGATTATCTCGTCTTGCGGAAGCTCGGCGGCGAGATGCGCCGCATAATAGATGGCGTGGGAAGGCTCGAGCGCCGGGATGATGCCCTCCGTTTCGCACAGGAGCTTAAAGCCTTCCAGCGCCTGGGCGTCGGTGACGGACACATAGGTGGCGCGCCCGCTGTCTTTATAAAAGCTGTGCTCCGGCCCCACCCCCGGATAGTCCAGCCCCGGGGCGATGCTGTGCGTCTCTTTTATCTGGCCGTGCTCGTCTTCGAGGAGATAGGACTTCGTCCCGTGCAGGACGCCGGTCCTGCCTCTGGCCAGGGTAGCCGAGTGTTTTTCGGTGTCCAGGCCTTGACCGGCCGCCTCGACACCGATGAACTTGACATCCTTTTCATCATAAAAAGCGTGGAAAAGCCCGATGCTGTT
>CAZXYV010000029.1:0-3133 GCA_964645025.1 uncultured Dehalococcoidaceae bacterium
TCGGCGATGAACTCCAGGTTCTCACGGGCGGTAAGGTCGCCGTAGAAGCCGACCGATTCGGGCAGGTAGCCCGTATCGCGTTTTACTTTCAGTGGTTCGCGGTTAGGATTATGCCCCATGACCTGCATGGTGCCGGAGGCCGGCTCGGTCAGTCCCAGCAGCATGAGTATCGTGGTGGTCTTGCCGGCGCCGTTTGGCCCGAGCAGTCCGAACACCTCATTTTCCTTAACACGGAAATTAAGGCGGTCGACGACGGTGACCTTGCCATAGTTTTTGGTCAGATCTTTCGTTTCGATAGCGTAGGTATCATTCATCTTCTATCGCCGGCCAAACCGCATAAATATTACCAGTAAACCGACTACCACAATCAGGATAATAATTACGCCGACCCATCCCCAGATAGTGGGTGTTTTCACCATGACCCTGATATCCATTTTATCGGCCGAGGCCTGCTTGCCGGATACACGGAGGGTTATCATATAGTCACCGGCTACCGTCTTGGGTGGCGGTTTGATATTGACATCGATAGGTTTCGGGTCAACCCCTTTCAGCAGGTCCAACTTCTCCGGGGTAAACTTTATTTCCCACCCCTCCGGGTGAGTGGAGTCAAAGGTAATGCTATCTATCTGCGCCGAACCGAGGTTGGTCACCTGTATCGAGAAGACATTATTCTGTCCAGCGGTGGCGGTGGTATCGTAACGCTGGTTGGTAGGAACGGCGCTCATGGCATACTTGGCCGTAATTTTAGCCACCAGTTCGATTGAGCCGGAAACGTTCGTGGAAGACACTGCCAGCAGTATTTTATATTCACCGGGGTCCGGCGGAGGATAGCTTGGGGTGCTGGTGACCACTCTTAATTGCTTGCTCATGCCGGAATAAGACGAGTCTATGGTGATGGACGATATCCTCTTGCCCGTTTCATACTGCGGCTCGATATAGACATCCCAGCCTGAGGGCACCGAGGCTTTAAGGTCGAAGACACGCTGTTTCGCTCCCTTGTAGTCCAGGGTTACATTAAACTGAAAGGAACCGGTAGCGACGGCCTCCAGTTTGGGAAACTCGGTAGAGAGCGTAATATTATCCGCCGGTACAGGTGGTTCTTCCAGTGGAGTCGTGGTTTGGGTTGTGGTGGTATTATCCGAAGCTCCATCGGCGGCCAGAGAAGATACGGGCAGACACAAGGCCACCAGCATCATCACCAGGCAAGTCAGAAAAGCAATATACCTCACCGTTTTCATTATCTCATACCTCGCAACAAGTTATTTATACTGTCTGATAATATTTCAAATAACAAAATAATATTTTATGCAGCCAGCAGCTCTTTCACTTTAGCGGTAAAGGCCGGGAGCACCTTTTTCCAGTCGCCGACGACGCCGAAGCGCGCATGGCGGAAGATGTTAGCTTCTTTGTCTTTGTTAATCGCCACGATGGTCTTCGAGCCGGAGCAGCCGCTCATATGCTGGCTGGAACCGGAAACGGCGATGGCGATATAAAGCTCGGGCGCGATTATCTTGCCGGTAAGACCTACCTGCACGTTATCCGGCACCCAGCCGTTATCGCAGGGCGGACGGCTGGCGCCAACCGCCCCTTTGAGCAGCTTCGCCAGTTCCTCGAGCTGTTTGAACCCATCGGTGCCGCCTATTCCCCTCCCGCCGGTCACCACTACCTGGGCATCTTCGAGCTTGATGCCGGCCACCTCTTCCACCACCCGGTTGACCACTTTCGTCCGGATATCGGAGGCTTGCAGGCCAGCGGGTATGATGACTACTTCACCTTTTCTTAAGGAGTCAGGTGCCGGTGCAGGCATGGCCTTGGTGCGTATCGTGACTATCTGAGGGTCGGTGTCCGTGACAAAGACCGCCTGGGCGTTACCGCCGTAGACAGGCTTGGTCTGCAACAGACGTTTGGTCTCCGGGTCAATGGCCAGGTCAACGCAGTCCATTGTTACCGCCGTCCCCAGCCGGAAAGCCAACCTCGGCGCCAGGTCGCGCCCCACGTCCGTCTGCCCCATAATGATAACCGCAGGCATCACCTGTTTGACCACTTTCTCCATGATGCTGACATGGGCATCCATCTGGTAATCTTTGAGCAGTGGGTCATCCACGACATAAACCTTGCTGGCGCCATACATGATGGCCTGCGGGGCAATTCCGGTGATATTACTGCCGACCAGTATCGCCGAAAGATCCTGACCCAGCGCGTCAGCCAGCTTCCTGCCGGCGCCGAGCCCTTCCGCGGCGATGGGCAGGAGCTTATCGGCCTTGACTTCACAAAATACCGCTATTCCCCGGAAATCGGCCATAACTATCTCCTATCATAAGACGGAATTGTTAAAAACTTGTTAAAACTTTTATAACACTTTGGCTTCCCTGAGCTTAAGCGCCAGGTTAACCGCCGCCTCCTCCGGATTTTCACCGGGGGCAAAATCACACTTGCCTTCATGGACCGGCTGAAACAGGCGGCGTATCTTTACCCGCCTGCCGGCGACCCCTATTTTGGACACATCGATGCCGATATCAGCCGGCTTCCAGACGACCGGCTCGATCTTTTTAGCGGCCATGATGCCTTTAATCGTGGGATAACGCGGCTCGCCGATTTCATTGCTGACCGTTACTACCGCCGGTAAAGGCACCTCGACGACGTCATAGCCGGCGGAGTTCACCCGCTCTATTATGGCCTTGCCATCAACAATTTCTATCTTACGCGCCAGGGTGACACAGGGTAAACCCAGTACCTCGGCGATGGCAGCCCCGGTCTGGCCGGCGTTAGTATCCGAGGCCTCACGGCCACAGAGGAGAAGGTCGTACTGGCCTAGCTTTTTCACCGCCGCCGCCAGGGCGCCGGCTGTCGACCAGCTATCACCGGCGGTAAAGACTTCATCCTCTAATAATATCAGCGCATCGGCCCCCATGGCCAGAGGTTTCTTCACAACTTCACGTAAAAGGCCGCTACCCAGGCTCAAGACGGTCACCTTACCTCCCCTGGCTTCTTTGATTTTCAGCGATGCTTCCACCGCGTATTCGCCGTAGGGGTCAATGACCGGCGGGGCGCCACGCATCTCGGCCTTATTGGCGGCGGCATCGATTTTAAAGCTGCTGGGCGGTGCTTCAGGGTCGATGACCTGCTTGACACA
>CAZXYV010000029.1:3233-12548 GCA_964645025.1 uncultured Dehalococcoidaceae bacterium
TGGCGTAAACGGTCACCTGCGGCAGGTTAACCGCCAGGCTGACGGCGATGGCGCCGCTGCCGGTGCCGATATCCGCGATGGTAGCCAGCCGCCGATGGCGCGCCAATACGATGGCCTTTTCCACCAGCAGTTCCGTTTCCGGCCGGGGGATAAGGACACTGCGGTCGACGATGAAGTCCAGCCCATAAAACTCATGGTGCCCAATGATATAAGCGGTCGGCTCACATTCTAACCGGCGCGCCAGCATCTGTCTCAGGGCTTCCTCATGCTCGTTGGTCATTATCTGTTCAAGATGGGAAAACAGGTGGGCGCGGCTTACGCCCAGTGTGTGCCTTAAAAGGATTTCACCTTCGAGCGCTGCATCTTCGATGTTTCCACCTCGGAGCACCGCGCGGGCGTGGTCCAGCGCCTGTCGGAGGTTCACGCCACCTGTTCCTCGAGTTGCCTGGCCTGTTCGCTGGTAGCCAGGGCGTCAATGAGTTCGTCCAGCGCCCCGTCCATAATTTTGGGTAAGTTATGCAGGGAAACATTGATGCGGTGGTCGGAAATGCGGTCCTGGGGATAATTATAGGTCCTTATCTTCTCGGCGCGCTCACCCGTGCCGACCTGTGAGCGCCTGTCCGAGGTAATTTGCTCTTCCTGCTTCCGCCTTTCGATATCCAGCATGCGGGTGCGCAGCACCGATAGGGCTTTGACTTTATTCTGCAGCTGCGAACGCTCGTCCTGGCAGGTCACCACCATACCGGTAGGCATGTGGGTCACACGGATAGCGGTGGCCACCTTGTTCACGTTCTGCCCGCCGGCGCCGCCGCTGTGAAAAACGTCTATCCTCAAGTCATCAGGATTGATATCGATGTCCACTTCCTCCGCTTTAGGCAGGACGGCCACCGTGGCGGTCGAGGTGTGTATTCTGCCGGAAGCCTCGGTCACCGGCACGCGCTGTACCCGGTGCACGCCCCGCTCGTACTTCAGCCGGCTGAAGGCGCTCCGGCCTTTAACTTCAAAGATTATCTCTTTAAAACCGCCGCCACCGCTTTCGCTCAGGCTGATAACATCGATTTTCCATCCCCGGCCCTGCGCGTAGCGACTGTACATGCGGAAGAGGTCGGCGGCAAAGATAGCCGCTTCATCGCCACCCGTCCCCGCCCGTATTTCCACGATGATGTCTTTCTCGTCATTGGGGTCTTTAGGCAACAGGGCCAACCGGAGCTCTTCATTCAGGGCATCAAGCTGGGCTTCAAGCGATGTAATTTCCTGCCTGGCCAGGGCGGCCATTTCCTCGTCGAGCTTGTCACTCAGCATCGCTCTGGTCTCATCCAGAGATTTTTGCGCGGCCTTGTATTTACGGTAGGTCTTCACCGTATTCTCGATAGCGGCCCTTTCCCGTGCCAGCGCCTGCACCTGGCTGAGATTGGTGGCTACTTTAGGTTGTGCCAGCTTCTCGTCTATCTCCTGATAGCGTTTCTCGATTTTTTCCAGTTGTGCCATCATTTTACTTGATTCTCCATCAAGATTATAACACAGCGTCACCTAGCGCTTAAAGCTGGCGAAAATTGACATTTCACGCCATTTTAGAATATAATCAAGCGTGTCCAACACTTCGGATGTATCCGCATCCCTCCCATTCCGTTTACTACCTATATTCATTAAGTGAAATGCCGTAAAAAGAGAGAAAAGGAGCTGAATTATGACCATCACGGAAATGCTGGCCAGAAATGCCCGTTTGTATCCTAACGCCACGGCTTTGATTGAGATAACACCCAGCCAAAACCTGAGAAAGGTGATTACCTGGAAAGAGTTTGATAGTAATGCTAACCGCTTTGCTAACGCGCTCATCGCCAGTGGGGTCAAAAAGGGTGATGTCGTCATCCACCTGATGATGAACTCCATCAAATGGCTCGAAGCCTATTTCGGCATCTTAAGAACCGGGGCCATGGCGGCGCCGCTCAATTTCAGGTTTATCAGCCGTCAGATAAAATATTGCGTTGATATTGCCGAGCCCAAGGTGATGGTCCTGGACCAGGATTTCACCGACCGCATCGAGCCTATCCGCAAAGAGATGCCAACGATAAAAAAATATATTTTCCTGGGTGAAAAAATGCCCAAAGGTATGGAGGCTTTCGACGATGTGATGGCGAAGTCCTCGCCCGTACCTCCGAATATCCAGCTCGGCAGCGAAGATGAGGCCGGCCTGTACTTTACCTCCGGCACCACCGGCGACCCCAAAGCGACCCTCCTGTGCCACCGCAGCCTGGAGCATGTCGCCGTTAATGAGAACTATTCCCACCTGGAGCGGCGTAACGATTGCTTCCTCCTCATCCAGCCCCTCTACCATACCGGCGGCAAGATGCACTGGTTCGGCAGCTTTATTGCCGGCGCCCGGGCGGTGATGACCACCGGCGGCGAAAGAGTCACCGCCAAACTCATCCTGGAGACTATCGCCAAAGAAAAAGTGACCATATGTATGCTTCTGGTGCCCTGGCTCCAGGACATCGTGACCGCCCTGGACAGGGGCGAGATGAAACTTGCCGACTACGATACCAGCTCCCTGCGTCTGGTGCACTCGGGCGCCCAGCCCATCCCGCCAGTGCTCGTCCGGCGTTTCCTGAAACACTTCCCGAATATCGACTATGAAGAGAACTACGGCCTGACCGAGTCGGCCGGGCCCTGTATGCACCTCGGCCTGGAGAACATCCACAAGCTCGGCTCTTTCGGATACCCGCGCATCAACGTCGATGCCCGTGTCGTCGATGATAAAGGCAATGACGTCCCCGTCGGCACCATCGGCGAGATGATTATCAAAGGTAATAATGTCATGAAGTGCTACTACAAAAACCCGGAAAAGACCGCCGAAACCCTGAAAAACGGCTGGCTCTATACCGGCGACCTCGTCAGGCAGGACGAGGAAGGCTTTATCTCTTATGTCGATAGGAAGAAAGACCTCATCATCAGCGGTGGCGAGAACATCTACCCCGTTGACCTGGAGTCCGTCCTCATCGGTCAGCCCAAGGTCAAGGATGTGGCTATCATCGGCGTCCCGGATGAAAGGTACGGCGAGGTGGTCGCCGCCGTCGTCCAGCCGAAAGAAGGCGTCAACCTCTCCGAGGCAGAGATGCGGGCCTACTACGAGCCGCAGATTCCCAAGTACGCCTGGCCCAGAATCATCCTCTTCGGAGATGTGCCCCGCAACCCCACGGGTAAAATCGAAAAACCCAAGCTTAGAGAGCGGTATGCTAACGTGAAGTGGAACCCCAAGGGTTAGCCACGGATTAATATATTCCATGATAAAGGCGGAAATGGCGTTGCCTGATTTTTTCAGGGAACGCCGTTTCTTTTTCAGGCTTGACAACCAGCCGAGAAAACCATAAATTAGTTAAAGTTATCCCTGCTTGAGTATGCGGTGCTCTAAACCACCCCGCAAGAGGAGCGATGATATGGCTAAAGATAAATACGGGAAATATTTTTTTAAAAACCCGATTGTTCAGGGCAAATTCGGCCCGAGGTTAAAGTTTTTCAGCCGCCAGCATCCTGAAGTAGGAGAAAAGAATTTTTCGGTTCTATGGAACTGCGTCACCGAAGCGCATATCATGGTGGAGGACGCCCATGCCCATGACTTCGACCAGTTCCTGCATTTTTACGGAGCCAACTCATTAAATATCACCGAATTCGATGCCGAAGTGGAAATTTCTCTGGGTGAAGAGGGCGAAAAGCACCTTATCACCGAGCCTACCGTCCTGCACATACCCAAGAACACGATTCACTGCCCGTTAATCTTCAAGGTGGTGCGCAAACCGGTGATTTTTATGAACGTAGCGCTGACACCACAGTATGTGATGCATGCTCCGCTGAAGCAATGATGTACCGTATTGTACCGCAGTCTTAGGTATTTAGATATAGACAGCATGCGCTTTATTTTATATAATCATGATAACCATGTTTATGAAATGGTCGATTCCCCTAGAGCAGGAACACGACATATCCCTGCTCTATCGTTTTTATAAATCCAAATTAGCCGGGCGGGTTGCCTCATCTGGAGTCGTGCCGACCTGCAAGGTGATATAAAACAGGAAAATATATAGTTTTATAAGCTAGAAAAGGAGAAAATGTCAGATTTACCAGGGATTTTTTGGATTGTACCTGCTGCCGGTGTTTTAACCATTATCTTTGCCGTACTGCTCGCCAGGAACGTGCTTAAACGCCCTACCGGGACGCCCAAGATGAAAGAGATTGGCGATATCATCTTTCAGGGCGCCTGGGCGTTCCTGAAGCGCCAATACCGCACCATCGGTATGTACGCTATCGCCGTGGCCATCATCATCGGCGTGCTCGTGGGCGTGCTGGGCGGGACCGAAGTGAAAGGAATGAGCCAGTTCGATATAGGCTGGCGTACCGCCGTGGCTTTTCTCATCGGCGCCTTCTGCTCCGGCCTGGCCGGTTTTATCGGTATGTACATCGCCGTTAAGTCTAACGTCCGCTGCGCCGCCGCGGCCCAGAAGAACCTGACCGAGGCTGTCACCGTCGCCCTGCGCGGCGGCGCCGTCTCCGGCTTCCTTATCACCGCCCTGAGCCTCATCGGCGTGACAGTCGTCTTCTTCGCCTATGGCGGTAACAACAACCCGCAAATCGCGCCGCACCTTATCGTCGGTTTCGGCTTCGGCGCCAGCTTCGTCGCCCTCTTCGCCCAGCTGGGAGGCGGTATCTATACCAAAGCGGCTGACGTCGGCGCCGACCTCGTTGGCAAAGTCGAGTCCGGTATCCCGGAGGACGACCCGCGGAATCCCGCGGTGATTGCCGACCTCGTCGGCGATAATGTCGGCGACTGCGCCGGCCGTGGCGCCGACCTTTTCGAGTCCACCGCCGCCGAGAATATTGGCGCCATGATACTCGGTATTGCCGCCTATCTCGCTACTAATAATATCGCCTGGATACTGTTCCCGCTGTGCGTGCGCGGTTTCGGCATGATTGCCAGCATGATAGGCCTGCTCTGTGTCCGCGCTAAAGAGAGCGAGAATGCCATGAGCGCCCTCAACCGTGGTTACTTCATAGCTATCGGCCTGTCCATTGTCGGCCTGGCCATCACCGTCCACTTTATGCTGGATAGCTGGTGGCTTTTCGGCGCCGGAGTGGTGGGTATCATCGCCAGTATTGCCATCATCTTTGTCACCCAGTACTATACGGAGTGGCGCTACCGGCCGGTACGCGATATCGCCGAGGCGTCCAAGACGGGCCCGGCCACCAATATCATCATTGGTATGTCGGTGGGCTTTTCCACTACCTTTGCCACGGCGCTCGTCATCGGCATCGCCCTCCTGCTCGCTTTCTGGATGGGCAAAGAGAGCGGCGTCCAGGGTGCCGGCGCTTTCGGGACGGCGGTAGCCACCATGGGCATGCTCATGACCTGCCCTTACGTGCTTTCGATGGATACCTTCGGCCCGATTACCGATAACGCCAACGGTATCAACGAAATGGCCGGTGCCGGCCCGGAAGTCCGCAAAATAACCGACCGCCTGGATGCCGTCGGCAATACCACCAAGGCCCTGACCAAGGGCTATGCCATGGTCTCCGCCGGTCTGGCCGCCTTCCTGCTCTTCCAGGCCTACATCGACCGCGTCAACTTCCTGCGCCCGGATAACCCGATGTTATCTGTGGATATCTCTAAAATAGAAGTCTTTGTCGGCGCCCTTCTCGCAGCCATGATTGTTTACCTCTTCAGCGCCTGGGCCATCAAAGCTGTCGGCAAGACCGCCTCCAAGATTATCGAGGAAGTCCGCCGCCAGTTCCGCGAAGACCCGGAGATTCTCAACCCCAAAGACCCGGCACACCCCCACCAGCCAGACTACGGTAAAGCGGTGGATATCACCACCCGCGCCGGCCTCAGGGAAATGATTGCCCCCGGACTCCTCCCTGTTCTCGCCCCGATAATTATCGGCGTGGTCTTCCGCTTCATCCCCGGCTATGACGCCGCCATGGTCGTCGCCGCGGTGTTGATGGTAGGCACCATCGGCGGTATCATGATGGCATCGTTCATGAACAACGGCGGCGGCGCCTGGGACAACGCCAAGAAGATGATTGAGGACGGACAGCTTAAGGATGACGCGGGTAACGTCCTGGGCAAGAAGTCATTTGCCCATCAGGCGGCGGTGGTCGGCGATACCCTCGGCGACCCGCTCAAGGATACTGCCGGGCCTTCCCTGCACGTTCTGGTCAAGCTTCTGGCCACCATCACGCTGGTGATGTGCCCGCTGTTTATCGGCTAAACGTTATCGGAAGAAAATAAAAAAGGGGCATGACCTTAAAAATCATGCCCTTTTTATTATTATTTAACTACTTGTTGTCATTGCGAGGGCGAAGCCCGTGGCAATCTCGATCATCGATTTTATTCACATTGGGGATTGCCGCGTCGTCCTTCAGCCGAAGAACTCCTCGCAATGACAGCCTAAAAAGCATTATCTCAGGAACGGGTTGGCCCGCTTTTCCGTGGTAATCAGGGAGTCCGGGCCATGGCCGGGATGGACGATAGTCTCAGGTGGCAGGGTCAGCAACTTGGTTTTGATGCCGCTGATAAGCGCATTTCCATCGCCGTCAATCAAATCATAGCGGCCGATGCCGTAGTTGAAAAGGGTGTCCCCGGTAAAGACATGTCCTTCTCCCACGATGCTGATGCCGCAGGGCGTATGCCCCGGCGTATGCAGGACGGTGAAATGCAGATCGCCGATGTCGATGGTGTCGCCTTCCTTGAGAATGCGGTCGGGATAGGGGGCGGCCTCGTAAGGCGGCTCGTAAATGTAGCTAGGCGACTGCGGCAGGTACCTGGCCATCTCGGCGTGGGCGGCCACTTCCGCGCCCGTGGCCGCTTTAACCTGCGCCGCCGCGCCGACGTGGTCCGGGTGGCGGTGGGTTAATACGATGAGCTTTATTTTCAGCCCTAGCTTCTCTACAGTATGCAGAATCGCTTGAGCGTCAGCACCGGGGTCGATAATTATACCCTCTTTCGTTTTTTCCGAGCCGACGATATAGCAGTTGCTGGCAATCTGCCCGACGACGAGCTTTCTGACTATCAAAATTCCCCTCCGGAGACTGGTTTTACCTTTAATATTATAGCGGAAACAGGTTAAGTAGCAAGTCCCAACCGACAAGTATCAAGCTCCCCTCCTCACTTGTTACTTGTCATTTATCCCACTTGCGTCATTTCCATCATGTAAGCTAAACTGTGAGAAATAGTCTGCCAATGAATTAGTTATCAAAGGAGCCATCCTTGGCTGATATCCGCCCGTTTCACGGCGTGCACTACAGTCCGGCGCTGGTGAAAGACCTGGCTAAGGTAATCTGTCCCCCCTACGATGTCATTACTCCCCAGATACAGCAGGAGCTTTACCAGCGCAGCGATTTCAACTTCGTCCGTATCGAGTACGGGCGCGATCTGCCGCACGATAAAGATACCGACAATAAGTATACCCGCGCCTCGGCCACGCTGAAAAATTGGTTAAAGCAGCAGGTCCTCGTGGCCGATGCATCGCCGTCCATCTATGTAAACGACCATCAGTCCAAGCACCTGGGCAAAACGCTCCACCGCCGGGAAATCCATTGCCTGGTCAAGCTGGAGGAATGGGACAGGATGATTGTCCGCCCGCACGAAGGTACGCTGTCCCGTCCCAAGGGCGACCGCCTGAGCCTGCTCTGGGCACTCCAGGCCAATACCAGCCCCATCATGGCCTTATATGAGGACCAGGAAAAACGTATCTCTGGTTGGCTGGACGCCGGGACACGCGGCAGGCCCGCTTTAAGCGCCGGCGCCGTGAACGGAGAAAACCACCGTCTCTGGGCTATCAAGGATGAAAAAACCATCGTTCGAATATGCGCTTATCTGGCCGACCAGCCGCTCTATATCGCCGACGGCCACCACCGCTACGAGAGCGCCCTGGCCTACCAGCGCGAAAGGCGTTCCTTACTTAAATCCACCGCGGCGGGCCAGCCTTTCGATTTCGTCATGATGACACTGACAGATTTCGCCGACCCCGGACTGGTCATCCTGCCGGCGCACCGACTGGTGAGAGGCCTGCCCCAATCATCGCTTGACGGCCTGCTACCCGGTTTGACTACTTTTTTTAAAGCGGAGGAGCTACAGCCAGACAAGGTCGCCAGGCAGGCGCAGATTAACGAGCTTTTAGCTGAAGATACCAGTGAAGTGAAGCTGCTCCTGTGCGGTCCCGGTCAAGAGCGGCTTTTCAGGTTAATTTTAAGTGATTTTAACCCCGTGAGGTCGATGATTCCTTACTTCCACTCGGAGCTTTACCAGAAGCTGGATGTCAGCATCGTCGACCACGTCATACTGGAGGAGCTGCTGGGGCTGTCCCATGAATCGGCGGGGGCCTACCTCGATTACACCAATGACGCCCTCGAGGCCATCCGGCGCGTCCGTGAGCATGAGTACCAGCTGGCTTTAATCGTCAACCCGGTCAAGCCTCAGGCCATCAAGTCCATCGCCGATAGCGGCGACCGCATGCCCCGGAAATCGACCTATTTTTATCCTAAAGTGCCGGCCGGGCTGGTGCTTTACAGACTCGATTAATCTCACCGATAGGTTAAAACCTAAAAGTGAAAACTCATACAGTTTTAAGCTTTGACTTCTGACTTTTTCATTTCTTTAGATACGTTGACGCCTAGCTGGGCTTATGGGTATAATAAAATAACTGATTGGACCGTCTCCGTTAGATTCACGTTACCCCATCAGCTACTATTTCCCGTCTTAGAGGAGTACAGGCGTGCAGGTCGAGGAAGAGTTAGCCGGTTTTACACTGGATAGAGATACCCTGTTGACTATCGGCGTCTTTGACGGCGTCCACCTGGGCCACCAGCGCCTGATTTCAGAGCTTATCCAGCAGTCCCGTCAGAGGAACCTTCTGGCCGGCGTCGTCACTTTCCGCCAGCACCCGGAAGACCTTTTTTCTCCGGGGAGCCGTCTGCCTTTCCTCACCGATATAAAAAAAAGGACCAGTCTCCTCAAGGAGGAAGGCGTTGATTTTATCGTCACGCTATCTTTTAATAAAGAACTGGCCGGTCTCAGCGCCCGCCAGTTTATGAACCTGCTGCAAAAGCATTTAAGGATGCGCGGCTTGGTAATCGGCTCGGACTTCGCCCTGGGTAAAGGCCGGGAAGGCGATACCAACGCCGTCCAGCGTCTGGGAAAAGAGATGGGGTTCGGCGTTACCGTGGTGCCACCGCTGAAGATAAACGGTGAAGTGGTCAGCAGCACCTTGCTCCGGCGCGCCCTGGCCAGAGGAGATATTAAAAAGGTACACGAACTCACCGGCCGTT
>CAZXYV010000030.1:0-12466 GCA_964645025.1 uncultured Dehalococcoidaceae bacterium
TAGTTGGGGTTCCTCTTGTAGGTCAGCTTGGCGTCCCGCTGGTATTCCACGAAGATAAACGGCCCCGTGCCGACCGGGTTCCACCTGGCGGCTTCGATACCGTTCTTATCAACGAAGGCCTTGGATATCATCTGTGCAGAGCCGCTGGCAAGATTGGTCAAAATGGTGTTCTTGTAACTACTGAGATTAATACGGACGGTATAGTCGTCGATTTTATCGACTGACTGAAAGGAAGATAAGGCCGAAATTTTCGCGGCGATACTTAAATCCAGGTTCCACTTGCAGACATCGGCGTTCCAGTCTGACCCGTCATGGAATTTGACGCCTTTCCTCAGAGTGAGGGTGAGCGTTTTAAGGTCATCGGAGACTTTCCAGCCGGTCGCCAGGATACCTTCGATGGCGCCATCGAGTCTTAGCTTGGCCAGTCTTTCAAGGGCATGGTGGGCGGCGGTATATGAATCGGGGGCGGCTTCGGCCGGATAGCCGATAGGCCGGGAAGGTCCCACGGTCAAGGCCGTTTTATAAATGCCACCGTACTTTTCGCCCGTGGGGGCAGCCGTGGTTGTGGGCGCAACCGTTGTTGCAGCCGTCGGAGGCTTGGTCGTGGCTGCCGTCGTGGTCGGTGCCGCCGTGGTCGGCGCGCTCGTGGTTGCCGGCGTCGTCTCTTTACAGGCAACCATCATCAGGCTGATAAGCAACACAAATGCCATCAGGATAAATAGTATTTTTCTCATTAATTTTAACCTCCTCGATTATTGGCTAATCAGTGATGCACAATATGCTATGTCCTTTAATCGATACGCTTTCCACCTCCTTCCTTCATTTCAACGTCATATTAAAAATCGGTGATTTTTATTTAGCCTTGGCCGGGATTACTCCCGGTAGCGGCACGCCCTGGTCAGAGAGTTTTTTCTGTAACGCCTTGTAATCCACCTTACGGGCACTGATGCCCTGCTTGACCGCTAGCGCGGCGGCCGTGCCGGCGGCCTGCCCCATGGCGATACAATGCGGGATGAGATTGGCCATATTGTTGGCAAAATAATCAGAAGAGAAACTGCGCCCGGCGACGAGAAGCCCTTCCATTTTCGCAGGCACCAGCGCGCGGTAAGGGATATAAACATGCTTGGTTTCTTCTTTTCCTCCCGGCGGGCCCATGCGCGGAAATACCGCGATAGTGTCATTATATTTTTTGCTGTTGATGAAGTCTTCCTTGGTGATGATATATTCACCAACCAGTCGCCTGCCACCTCGCGTGCCGGTTTGTGAAGCTGTGTCCAGGATAAAGCTGTTTTCAAAGGTGGGTATATTCTTCTTCATGAAGGCAAAACCCTTCCGCATCATCTTACGCATTTCTACTTCCAGCCTGGTGAGGTCTTCCACATTCATGCAATTCAGATTCGGTATCCAGTTGTTGACCCACATGACGTCATTGCGGGGTGTCGGTAACGGCAGGAGACGGGTGCCAGCGGCATCGGCAATCCCTTTCATGAGTTTCTGCCATTTTTCCGGTTGAGATTCTTTGAAGTCACAGAATTTCTGGTAGTCACAGTTTCCAAGTCGGAAAACCAGGGCCAACATGGAACTCCTGGAAGTAGCATCGAGATAAGCATCAAACTCGGCCCCCGCCGAGGGCAGGAGGTCACCGTCTCCGGTGCCGTCAATGATAATATTTCCGAGTACGGCCTGCCTACCTGATTTACTTTCGAATATTACACCCTTAACTTTACCGTTGTCAACGATAGCCCGGGTGCCCCAGGAATGGAGAAAGAGCTTGATTTTGGCGTCTTCCACCATATCGTTCAGCACACACTTTAATAATTCTGGGTCTACCCACGCCGTATGTTTAATCTTGCCGTTGATAACGCAACCCATGAAGCGCTCCCAGTACTTTACCAGCTTGGGGTTGCTGGAGCCCAAATCCTTCATTCTGGGGCGTAAGGTCCCGCCTTCGATGGCATCCAGCCTCTCCAGCCATTCCAGGGAAAGGCCGGCGATTATCGGTTCCTTACCACCGTCACTCATATGCGGGATTTGTATCACTATCCCGCCGGTGGCCATACCGCCCAGATGACCGTACCTTTCCAGGAGTACTGTTTTAGCGCCGTTGCGGGCCGCCGCCATGGCCGCCGAATGTCCTCCCGGACCGCCGCCAACCACCACGACATCAGCTTCATAGATTATTTTTACATCCTGTGCCGGTTCCTTGATAGTCTTCTTCATTGACCCTTTAGCCATTTACATTTCTCCTTCCTTCTAACCTACGCCTTTTTCTCCAAGTCTTAGCCGTGTTCCCAGACAGATATATTAACTAATACGGCTGATAATCTGCGATATTTCCCCCGTACAACCTTTAATCGCGGTAGTATAGATTTGAATACTATCAGCGCCCATATAGGAAATGGGAATAATTATCGCGGCGGCGGCAATCACCGTACCGCTCCCGTTATAAATAGGGGCTGCGGCGGCCCACACTCCCTGCCGGTATTCTTCTTTATGGTAGGCCATCCCTTCCACTTTTATCACCTCCAGTTCCTTCTCAAGCCGGGGGATATCCGTAATACTGCTGGAAGTGTAGGATTGAAGCTGAATCCGGTGGTAATAGGCCTGTCTATCCTCTTTAGATAGGGCGGCCAGTAATACTTTGCCGCTGGCAGTGCAATACAGGGGCAGTCTTTTACCTATGGGCGAATTGATACGTAAATTACCGGAAGTGCCGATTTCTTCAATGACGAGCAGCATATCGGCGTCAGATACCGCCAGGTAAGTGGAGACATTATATTCTTTGCTGAGCTTGCTCAAAGATAGATAGGCGAAATCGACATATTTTAAATTTTTACGAATGGCATAGTTATAGTCCAGCATTTTCAAGCCCAGTGAATACGTCCCCTTCTTATGAACCTGGGAGAGATAGCCTCGCTTAGCAAAAGTTGAGAGTAGTCGATATACCGTAGCGGTGTTAAGTCCGGTAGCTTTGGATATTTCGGTCAAACTTAGACCGCCATCTTTCTGCAGAAAGATTTCCAGGATTTCTAGGGCTTTATCGACGGTTCTGGATATATTGGCCATGTATTATGAAAACTTATTTCATTTTTTGAAATTTGTCGTATTTTATCACGTAAAATAACCCATGTCAAATTATCTCATAATACCTTAATATTTCTTGCGTTGCCAAGTCGGCCGTGATAATATGAAGTAATATATCAGCGTCAGTGATATTCTAGATACAACAAAAATAAGTGGTGGAAATTGGCCAGCTTTATTATTAGAAGGCTTCTACTGACAGTCCTGGTTCTGGTCATTATTTCCTTTTTATCTTTTTTACTCTTATACATCATGCCGGGAGACCCGGCCGCCGCGGCACTCGGCCTGCAAGCCACTCCGGGACAGATTGAAGCTTTAAGACATGAGCTCTGGTTGGACCGACCGTTTATCGTACAATATGTTCACTGGGTAGGCAATGCTGTACGCGGAGACTTCGGAGAGTCTATAGCCTACAAAGAGCCTATCAGTTCAATGTTTAAAATACGTTTACCGATTACGCTCTATCTATCCTTCTGGGCCTTTATCTTGAGCACCATTCTGGGCATTT
The DNA here is from genome assembly GCA_964645025.1 of uncultured Dehalococcoidaceae bacterium. Taxonomy (GTDB): domain Bacteria; phylum Chloroflexota; class Dehalococcoidia; order Dehalococcoidales; family RBG-16-60-22; genus Fen-1077. Next base: position 3,590 of record CAZXYV010000030.1, read on the forward strand.
CAGCGGGTATCATCTGCGCTATCAGGCGGGGAGGAATTCTCGACCAGTTTATCAGCGTCATGGCCAATATAGGTATTGCTGTTCCTGTTTTCTTTTTGGGAATACTGGGAATCTATTTCTTCGCTCTTAAACTGAATTGGCTGCCCATCATGGGATGGACATCACCGACGGAAAACTTTATACAAAGTTCCAGACAGGCGCTAATGCCCGTGATAGCACTGTCCATTCCCGGTATCGCGATGATGGCCCGTCAGACACGCTCCAGTATGCTTGAAGTCATCCAGCAGGATTATCTGCGGACGGCCTGGTCCAAGGGCTTGAAGGAACGTCAGGTGATTATCAGACATGCCTTAAAAAACGCGCTGATTCCCATCGTCACGCTGCTGGGTTTACAGGTACGTACCCTGGTGGGAGGTTCGGTGGTAGTGGAGCAGGTTTTCAATATTCCGGGCATGGGGCGTTTGCTGGTTTACGGCGCTTTTAGTAAAGATTTCATTATCATACAGGCAGGAGTGCTGCTAATCGGTGCTATTGTCTGTCTGGCAAATTTACTGGTGGATATCTCTTACGGCTGGCTCGACCCAAGAGTAAGATACGATTAAGAGGAAAATGCCGGAAAATACTAATACAATCATATTTACGGAAAAACCCGCCCCGAGGGTCAGTGAACTTCGGCGGACTTTTAGAGTAATGTTCGACCGCCCGGTGGTCGTCGCGGGCGCTGTTGTTATTGTATTAGTAATCATCCTCGCCATTTTCGCACCGCTGATTGCGCCCTATCCTCCTAACGACCAGAATCTACTGGCTACGCTAAAGCCGCCGTCCAACGAGCATTGGCTGGGAACCGATGAACTGGGCAGGGATTATCTGACCCGTTTAATCTACGGTTCACGAGTTTCTCTTCTCGTCGGTATAGTAGCCGTATCGTTTGCCGGTGCCGTCGGCATGTCACTGGGTCTCATTGCCGGCTATTTCGGGAGTTGGATCGGCAATATTATTATGAGAATTATCGATGCCTTCCTGGCACTGCCTCCCTTGGTATTGATGCTGGCTATAGCCGCTATGCTCGGCGGTGGTCTTAAAACCGTTTTAATTTCTATCGGTATCGCCATGATGCCGACCTATTGCCGTCTGATGTGCGGCCAGGTGCTTTCGCTTAGGGGAAATGATTATATTACGGCAGCCCGCGCCGGCGGCGCCAGCAGCCTGCGTATCATGTTCCGGCATATCCTGCCCAATTCCCTTGCACCGCTGATGGTATTGATGAGCGTTAACCTGGGAACCGCGATTTTAATGGAAGCTATGCTCAGCTACCTAGGAATCGGTATTCTGCCTCCGACCGCCACCTGGGGGATTATGGTCTCCAACACACAGCGGTTCCTTATTGACAAGCCACTGCTTCCCTTTGTTCCCTGTATTGCCATAACACTCCTCGTCCTGGCTTTCAACATGGTCGGTGATGGCTTGCGGGATGCCCTGGACCCCAGGCTAAGGGGCACAATATAATTATTAAAGATAATAATCGTATGTTTGACAAATTTTATTCGATGACATTAAATACTTATATATTGAATATGTTGGAATACGGGAGGGAGGTGATAAAAATATCGGTGAATAGACAATTTAAAAATTAAGGTACGCTTCCATGATAAAAAGCAACCAAATACACAGGAGGTCATTTAGTGAAAGAATTGATACGTTCCAAGAAGTTCTTCTGCCTTACGATGATTCTGGTTCTGGTGCTTTCCCTAGCTTTCGCCAGTTTCAGCTGCAAGACGGAAACAACCACAACCCCGGCCGCAACTACAACCGCTAAGCCAGCGACGACCACACCGGCGGCCACGACTACTAAACCGGCGACAACAACGCCAGCTACAACTACCGCGCCACCGGCTACCACGGTAACACCCAAATCCGGCGGTATTTTAAAGATTCACCTGGCGACCGAGCCTTTCAGTCTTTATCCGCCGACTATGACCGGCCAGACTGATGGCGAAAATAACGCTGTTTGCGTGGAATCACTCTTCCGCCTGAATGAGAAGGGCGAAGTAGTCCCGCTATTGGGACTCGACTATATCGCTGACCCGGATACCAACACATTTACCATTCACCTCCGCAAAGGCGTTAAATTCCATGACGGGTCCGATTTTAACGCCGCGGTAGCCAAATGGAACATGCAACAGTACCAGGCCGGTTCTAAGGCTGAACTAAAGAACGTCACCGCCATAGATACGCCTGACAATTATACACTCTTACTGCATCTTGCCGCTTTCGATAATACCCTTATCATCAATCTTACCTCGGCCGCCGATGCCGGCCGCATGGTTTCCAAACAATCATTCGATGCCAACGGCGGCAAAGACTGGGCACTGAAGACCCCGGTAGGTACCGGACCTTTCAAATTCGTAAGCTGGACCAAGGACGTCAGCATTATATATGCCAGGAACGATGCTTACTGGGGCGGCAAACCCTACCTTGATCAAGTACAATTCATCCGTATTGCCGACTCAACTACAGCTCAGATGACCTTTAAATCCGGAGGCCTGGATTTTTACGGCCCGGACCCGGTGATCTCTGATCCTCTGGTCAAATCAGGCCTGTATAACTGGGCAGTGACGCCAGAAGGCCAGATACCAGCTTTCACAGGTTATGCTAAAGACCCCAACTCTCCTTTCGCTAAACTGGAAGTGCGGCAGGCCTTGGCTTACGCGATTAACCCCCAGGCTGTAAGCAATGCTTTCGGCTACGGCTATTGGAAGGTTACAAATCAATGGGCTGTTCCCGGTACCTGGGGCTTTAATACCAGCGTAGCCGGCTATCCTTTTAATACTGCCAAGGCTAAAGAGTTACTTGCCAAAGCAGGTTACTCCAGCGGTTTACCAGCGCTATTGAGCTACTACGCTACGAGCCAGGCAGTTACTGATGAAAATACTGCTGTTCAGAAAATGTTGAATGACGCGGGCTTCAACATCACGCTGAACCCGCTACAGCGGCCTGCCTTCGCCGATATGGCCACCAACGGTAAAGGTTGGAGCGGTATCGTCCGTATGCAGGGTTACTCCTCGGTAGACCCGCTAGTAAAATACGCTAACGTCGCAGCCGGTATGGAGTTTGCCGGTATGTACCTACCACAAGAATTCGTTGATAAATACAATGCGGCTAAAAAGACTCCAGACACGGCCACAAAACAAAAATTGACGCTTGAGATGATGGCTCTCGCAACCGATAAATATTGCATGGCCGCTCACCTTTATGTCCAGGGTGTGCCAATGCTCAAACAAAAGAGAGTTATGGATGACGGCTTTGCCGTCCAACCCTACCGTTATCTCAATCCTATGACTTGGGTAACCGACGGGAAGTAACTTAAGTTAATAGCGTTGGACAGACATGGAGCTTTAACAGGTTCTGTGTCTGTCCAACCTCCTTAAAACGTATTATCCCAACACCATCCTGGTGCCTCTTTACCTGTGTCCTGTGTACCTCGCATAATGGTTCATATTCTGTCGGAATTCCAACCTAACAGGAGACTTACCATGACATTAGAAGAGCTGGAAAAACGGGTCAGGGCGCTGGAAGACGCCGAGGAAATCAAGACACTGCACCGGGAATATCTTTTCTTTATTCAAAATCTTGAAATAGATAAAGCCCTGGACTGCTTCGCGAAGAACATCGTCACGGATATAGCGCAATACGGTATAAAGAAAGGTAAAAAAGAGGTCGGCAAATTCTTCCGGGAAGTCATCCGCGAAAACGTTCTCCAGTCCCAAGACGGGCATTTTACCGGCCAGCCGGTTATCTCTGTCGAAGGAGATAAGGCCAAAGGCCACTGGATGTTCTACCGTTTCGTGCCCGAGCCTTCGCCCAGGCGATGGGTGCAGGGAAGATATGACTGCGAATATGTTAAAGAAAACGGCCAGTGGAAATTCAGCCTGGTGAAGCTGACTCGTCCCTGGCCGGCGTTTTTTAAATAAAATACTTTAAAGAGGCGTGATATGGGTATTTCTAATCAGGAATATAAACGGCGCTACGCCGCCATCCGCGAGATAATGAAGAAAGAAGACCTGGACAGCCTCCTCGTCGTCGGGATTTCCGATGATTTTAACCGCGGCAACATCCGCTATCTCACCGGTTCGGGCCGGGGGGGATGCTGTATTTTCCCGGCGGTAGGCAAGCCAGTTGTTCTCACCATGCCCAACGCGACCGCCTCGCCCAAGCTCCCCAAAACTATGGAGGCCTTCGATTTACTCGATTTCAGAGAAACGTCCGATAATATCGAGCAGGTGAAAAAGGAGCTGTCCCGCCTGGATAAAGGCCACAAAATCGGTCTGGTGGGTCTGGCCTGTATCTCGGTGCCGCTGTACCTGGCGGTTAAAGAGAAGTTCGGCAGCCGTCTCTTGGACCTGCCCTGGCTGTTCGAGCCGCTCAGGGTCATCAAGAGCGCCGAGGAAATCGAGAAGGTACGTATGGCCGCTACGGTGGCGGATAAAGTCTACGCCCGCCTCAGGAAGATAATCCGCCCGGGCCTCAGCGAGTATAAAATCTATGGTGAAGTGAAAAAAGTCATCTATGAGAATGGTTGCGAGTATGGGTTCGACCTGCTGGATGGCGCCGGCTCGATGATGAATATGGCCTTTTTCCCCACCGAGGACAAGCTCGAGGCAAACGGGACGCTATTCATGGAGATTTCCCCGTCTTACCAGGGCTATTACGCCCAGCTCCCCGTGACGCTGCCGGTGGGGAAATACCTCCCCCATGTGAAACAGATGGTGATGGCCTGGGCCGAGGCCGATAAAGCGGTGCAAAAACTGCTGCGCCCCGGGACGAAGGTGTCCGACCTCTACCACACATTGATAAATACCGTGCGTGCCAAGGGGTTCCAGTCACCCCTGCGCCCCGGCCATTCAGTCGGGCTGGATATCCTCGATTACTGGTCGATCACCGACACCAATAACACGATACTCAAACCCGGCATGGTACTCGCCATCCATCCCTGCGTGATGCTCAAGCCCGGCGGCGACGGCGTCGGCATGGGCTATACCTATTTGATTACCGAAACCGGGTTCGAGAGGTTCAGCAAAATCGACCTGGCCAAAGAGCTTATTTGAAAGGTTCTTACCGAAATGTGCCCCGAGGCAAGCGCTAAAAATCAAAAACTAAAAGCTGGGCTCGTTGTCATCGGTGGAGGCGGTTCCGGCCTGGCGGCCGCGCTGACCGCGGCGGAAAAGGGCATTAAAAGTATTATCGTCCTGGAGAAACGGGGCGGGCTGGGCGGCAATACCGCCCGCGCCACCGGGCTCTTCGCCTGCGAAAGCCCGGCCCAGGCGCGGCAGCGGATTATCGCGGATAAAGACGCGCTTTTTAAAAGGGCGATGGACTGGGCCCGCTGGAGCCGCGTCAATCCCCGGATTTTCCGGGCTTTTCTCAACAAGTCCGGTGATACCATCCGCTGGCTGGAACAAATGGGGCTGGAGTTTACTGTCATCGCCTTTTTCCCCAACCAGACCCCGCGTGTCGAGCATGTCCCTCAGGGAAGGGGCGCGCAATTGACCAAGGTCCTGGCCGAGCAATGCCGGGAACTCGGGGTACAGTTACTTTTGCGCAGCAGCGGTGAAAAAATATTGCTCGCCAAAAATGGGGGCGTCAGCGGCGTGCTGGCAACGCAGGGAGAAAAGCTTGAAATTAAGGCCCGGAGCGTTATTATCGCTACCGGCGGTTTCTCCGGCAATAAAAGACTCCTGAAAAAATATTGTCCGCTCTATTACGACGGCTTCGGCGGGCGCGGCCTGCCCCTGATGGGCGACGGGCTTTTAATGGCGCAGGAGGCGGGGGCCGCCATCGAAGACTTCGTCACCCTGCTCAAGGAAGGCCCCCGGGTTGACCCCCACACCTGGCCTTTGATGGCGCTGGAACGTGAAGCGGTAACGGTCTGGGTAAACCAAAGGGGGGAGCGGTTCGCCGATGAAGCAGCAGGTATGCATCCTTTCGAAGCCGGCAACACCATACTAAGGCAGCCGGATAAAGTCATGTATTCCCTGCTGGATACCGCTATCAAAGAGAAAATGGCGGAAAAACTACCCGCTCTGGACAAGGCGCTGCAGGCGGAGGCCGCCAGAGACAGGGTAAAAATAGCTGACTCCTGGGACGATATCGCCGGGTGGATAGGGACCGACGCCGCCGTATTGAAAGCTACCGTAGATGAATACAATGATTTCTGCGACCACGGGTATGACGCGATTTTCGCCAAGGAGCGGAGATATCTCCTGCCGTTGTATCGCGCGCCTTACTACGCTATTAAATGTCACTCGCATATCCTCGATACCATCGGCGGTATCCGCATCAACGAGCGCATGGAAGTTCTGGACAATAATGACAAACCCATCCGCGGGCTCTATGCCGCCGGTGTGGCGACCAGCGGCTGGGAAGCGGAGACCTATTGCAGCGACCTCAGCGGCAGCGCCTTCGGGTACGCCATCAACTCCGGGCGTATCGCCGGGGAAAACGCCGCCGAATTTATCCTGAAGACTAAATAATAACTAGAAAGACACAAGAGATGACGATGAAAAGATTTGAAAAGCTGCTCGAACCCGGTCGCATTGGGTCGCTTAAGATTAAAAACCGGATGGTAAAATCGGGGGCGGCGGCGCGGTACTGGGGCAGCGGCATAAACCAGGTGAACGATACCACCAAACATTACTACGAAGCCTTCGCCAGAGGCGGTGTCGGTATGCTAATCGTGGAGGGGCCGGTTATCGAACCCAACGAGATGCGCACATCAGGTAATTACCGCCTCGATGACGATAAGTATATTAAAGGCGTGAGCGAACTGACCGCGCTGATTCACAAGTATGACTGCCCGGCCTTCGTCCAGATGAACCATACGGCTAACTGGCAGAAGCAAATGCCCTGGGAGAAAAAAACGGCTGATTCCAGTCCGCCCAGAGCGCCCTCGCCCGTATGCGTGAAATCAGAGATGGATAATAATAATGAAATGCCCCGTGAGATAACCGTCGCGGAGCTTCAGGAAATTACGGATAAAATCGCCGCCACCGCCGTGCGGGCGCAAAAGGCGGGATTTGACGGCATCGAGCTAAACGCCGCCTGCACGCACCTGTTCCATGCCTTTCTATCCCCTTTCTGGAATAAGCGCCGGGACGCCTATGGCTGCGGCAGCCTGGAAAACCGGGCCCGGTTTCTGGTAGAAAACATCAAAGAAATCAAAAAACGCCTGGGACGAGATTATCCGATATCAATCATTATCAACGGAGCCGAATACGGAAATCTGATTGACGTTGATAATAGCGAATGTCTTACGGCGGAGGACAGCCGGGGCATAGCTCTAATATTGCAGGAAGCCGGGGCTGATGCCATACAGGTACGGTCTATCTGGCTGGGAAGGCATGACGCTTCTTTTCTTACCGACCACTTTTGTTATCCGGAACCCCCCGTTCCCATAAAAACCTTCCCTGAAGAATTCGATTGGAGCCGACGGGGGGCGGGAGCCAATATGCACCTAGCGGCCGCCATGAAAAAGGTGCTGACCATTCCGGTCCTGACGGTAAGCCGGCTCGACCCCGAACTGGGTGAGAAGATGCTGCGGGAGGGTATGACCGATTTTATTTGCTTGAACCGGAGGCTGATTGCCGACCCCGAGCTTCCCCACAAGGTGGCCGAAGGGAGAATGGATGACATCGCCCCCTGCACCTCCTGCACCACCTGCAAGGTCATGGGCGGACACCGGCGCTGCCGGATAAACGCTACCATCGGGACAGACCAGAGCTATATCGTCGAACCGGCGGGAAAAAAGAAAAGGGTGGTGGTGGTGGGCGGCGGTCCCGCCGGCATGGAGGCCGCGCGAGTGGCGGCCTCAAGAGGCCATGAAGTAATCCTCTATGAAAAGACACGCAAGCTGGGCGGCCTGCTGCCCGTGGCGGCCATGGTCAAGGGCCTCGAAATCGAATGCCTGCCGTCCATCGTCCGGTATCTTAAAGGCCAGATGATAAAGCATGGCGTGGACATAAGGCTCGGCAAAAAGGTGGACGCCTCCATAATCGCCCAGAATAAACCGGACGTGGTTATCCTGGCCACCGGAGGCATACCGGCCACGCCGGAGATAACCGGAATAAAAAATCGCAAGGTGGTCAATAGCGCCGACCTGCACCGCCAGCTGAAGTTTTTCCTGAAATTTATGAGTCCCCGGACACTGAGGTGGCTGACTAAACTCTGGATGCCCATCGGTAAAAGGGTGGTCATCATCGGCAGCGGCATACAGGGCTGTGAGCTGGCCGAATTTCTAACCAAGCGCGGTAGAAAAGTCACCATCGTGGATACGGCCGCCGTCCCGGGCGAGGGGATGATAAATCACCTGAGGCTACAGCTCTTCTGGTGGTTCCGTAAAAAAGACGTGACGCTGATAAGCGGGGTTAAAGAGTATGTAGCGGTGACTGATAAAGGTCTGGTAATCCTGACTGCGGAAGGATACAACCGGACTATCCCTGCCGATAGCGTTGTACCGGCGATACCGATGCAACCGGATACCGCGCTGCTCCGCAGTCTCGAAGGTAAAGTGCCCGAGGTCTACGCTATCGGCGACTGCCACGAGCCTAAACTCATCGTGGATGCCATCGGCGACGGTTTCCGTATCGCGCGGTTTATCTAACCCACTGGTTACCGGGGAATCATTACCGGCAGTTCGGGCATGGCGGTGGTCATCCAGGTGGTGCGCTCCTTGCCGATGAGATACATATCCCCTACCATGGTAAACGGTGCCTTATACCCCTTACACCTGACCATAGGATGGACGGCATAAACCTCACCGGGCAGGATAGTCCACGCCATGAAGTCTTTTTCATTGGGGCCGGCGGTAATATACGGGGCATC
>CAZXYV010000031.1:0-12328 GCA_964645025.1 uncultured Dehalococcoidaceae bacterium
TCTTTAAGCGTCACGGCATCGGCGATGCTGATATAGAGGATATTGGCCAGCGGCTCTTTCTGGATGAGAGTTTTCATCTCCCGGCGTATCAACTCGGCGTCTTTGACACCATTTGACCACATATCACGCGCCAGGGTCAGCGCTTGATAGAGGACAGGAGCCGCCCGGCGCTGCTCGGAGGTAAGGTAGGTATTGCGGCTGCTCATCGCCAGGCCGTCAGCCTCGCGTACGGTAGGGCAGGCGACCACCTCCAGGTCCATGTTAAGGTCGGTGGCCATCTTTTTAATGACCAGTAGCTGCTGGGCATCCTTCTGCCCGAAGTAGGCCTTGGCCGGCTGGACGATATTGAACAGCTTGGTGACGACGGTGCTCACGCCGCGGAAATGGCCGGGACGCGCCGCCCCTTCCAGTTGCTCGGTAATACTCTTGACATCCACCCAGGTATCGTATTTATCCGGGTACATTTCGGACGCTGACGGCATAAAAACGGCATCGGTGAAGGGTTTGAGCATGGCGAGGTCGCGCCTGGTATTGCGGGGATAGTTTTTAAAGTCTTCCCGGGGGCCGAACTGGGTGGGATTGACGAAGATGCTGACGACTACCGAGGCGTTTTCTTCTCTGGCCCGCTTGACCAGCGAGATATGCCCTTCGTGGAGATAGCCCATGGTGGGGACGAAGCCGACCGGTCCCGCTATCTGACGGCGCCATTTCCGCATCCCGGCTACCGTTTGGATGACTTTCATGATTACTTCAGGCCGGCCAGGACGCTCTCGTCCATGGCGAAGCTGTGGGCCTCGGTGGGGAACTTACCTGACTTTACTTCTTCAAGGTACTGTGAAACGGCGCTTGACATGATACCGGCGATTTTAGCGAATTGCTTAGCGTGCTTGGGGACGAAATCCGTATAGGAGCCGAGCATATCGTTGATAACCAGTACCTGGCCATCGCAGCCGGCACCGGCGCCGATGCCGATGGTCGGGATGCTTATCTTTTTAGTTATCAGGGTGGCGAGGGGAGTGGGAACTGTCTCTATGACGACACAGAAGGCGCCGGCCTTTTCCAGGGCGCGGGCGTCTTCGAGCAGCCTCATCGCTGCTTCAGGCGTCTTGCCCTGTATTTTATGGCCGCCGAACTGATTAATAGATTGTACCGTCAGACCGATGTGCCCCATGACCGGGATGCCACACTCCACGATTCTCTTAACTTTTTCTGCCACGGTGACGCCGCCTTCGAGCTTGACGGCCTGGCAGCCGGCCTCCTGGATAAAACGGGCGGCGTTGCGTAGCGCCTCCTCGACGCTGATATGGTAGGTCATAAACGGCATATCACCGATGACCATCGCCTTTTTCGTACCCCGGACAACTGCTTTGGCATGGTGCAGCATATCTTCCATCGTAACCGGAATGGTGGACTCATAGCCCAGGACGACCTGGCCCAGGGTATCGCCGACCAGTATCAGGGGGATGCTTGCTTCATCAATTATTTTGGCGGTGGCGTAATCGTAAGCAGTGAGCATGGGTATCTTCTCGCCCTTTTGCTTCATTTCCTTGATCTGGTTAATCGTAATACGCATGGCCATCTCCTTAAGCGAATATTTTCTCGTCGAGTTTCGTGACAATAGCGTTATTCTTGTTGACGTGCACTATCCTGGGCCGGTAGTTTTTCGCTTCCTCTTCGGGCACCTGGGCGTAGGTGAGGATGATGACGACATCGCCCCTGACGCCCAGCCGGGCGGCGGCGCCGTTCAGGCAGATATCGCCGCTGCCTTCTTTCCCCTCGATAGCGTAGGTGGTGAAGCGGGCGCCGTTGTTGATATTGAGCACGTGCACCTGCTCGTAGGGGAGAATATCGGCGGCCAGCATGAGCTTCCGGTCGATGGCGATGCTACCCTCGTAATCGATATTGGCGTCGGTAACGCGGGCCCGGTGGATTTTACTCTTCAGCATGGTTCTCATGGCACTACCCCCTGAAAGTATTTTTTTAATGATGGCATCGTTAAAGCGCTGCGAGGCCTCGACGACCAAGGCAGGCTTTTTCACCATTTTTTAATACAGTTTCCATTTGGCCGGCCTGCTGCCGGTCGATTTTTCCCTTGGCTAAAGCGATAGGAATAGTCTGGAAGCCGAGTTCTTTATAAGCAAAGAGCAAGGCCGGGGCCTTCTCTTGAAGAGTATTAAGGTGTTTCGCGACCGTCCCTGAATCGCCGCGGGCGATCGGCCCGGTGAGGCACTGCGGGATGCCGATGGTCTCGATGTTGTGGAGGGTACCGCGGATTAAGGGCAAGAGAGCCTGGGTTGCCTGGTCGGTGGGAACGGAGAAAGTTTGCCAGAGGTCGGTGGCCATTTTAACGAGCGTCACCAGATAGTTAGAGGCGAAAACGGCGGCGGCATGGTAGGCAACCTTGTCGCTGGCCTTCAGCCTTATCCAGTGACCACCCAAAGCAGTGGCCATAGTCTGGAGGGTTTTAAGAAGCGGTTCTTCGGCTTCCAGGGCGAAGGTCGAGCCGGGGGTATTTTCGATGGCCCGCGCGACGCCGGCGAAGGTCTGTAGCGGATGGAAACCGCCCACCATCGCGCCGGATTGCCTGGCCGGCTCCAGGACAGCGGTGGAATCGGCGCCGCTACAGTGAACGACGCCGGTACCCGGGCGCCATTTCACCTGGGATACCACGCTGCCGATGGCGGCATCGGGGGTGGTGATGAAGATAAGCTCGGCATTATCGGCTACTGCCTGGCTGCTGTCCGCCACCTGGCAGCCCTTGACTCGCTTAGCCAGCTTTGCGGAGGAAGTACGGCTGCGGCTGTATACCATCGTGACGGGGTAGTCCCGGCGGCTTAAGAGGACGGCCAGGGCAGTACCTACGGTTCCGGCTCCGATAAATCCTATTTTGAGCATGTTACCTCTAAACAAAAACCCTCTCGATTTTGACCGAGAGGGCATAATAAACCAGTTTCTTATTTTGCCGTCTCAGTCGTTACCGATCCAAGCGACATATTTTGTTAGGGTTAAATACTCTAAACTCACCGCCATTACTGGTCGATGGTATTATAATTGTAATCCAGATTTGCCGTTTTGTCAAGATGGCCGGAAGCATGCTATAATTTCCCCATCAGTCTTCCCTCCACCATACCATATAGAGGGGTTTACGGAGGCCGAAAATAGAAATTATACCTTCGATTGATATAAAAAGCGGTAAATGCGTCCGCTTGTACCAGGGCAACTATAACCGGGAAACGGTCTTCTCCGATGACCCTCTGGATGTTGCCTTTAGATGGCAGTCGGTAGGGGCACCACGCCTGCACATCATCGACCTGGACGGCGCGGCCGCCGGGAAAATACACAATCTGAATATCATCAAGGATATCGCCCGGGCCATGCTGATACCGGTGCAGCTTGGTGGGGGTATCAGGGATATTGGGACGATTGAGATGCTGCTCAAGGCGGGCATAGAGCGCGTGATTCTGGGAACCGCCGCTGTAGAAGACCCCGGGCTGGTCGTCGAGGCGTGCCGCCGCTTCAACGATTCCATAATCGTCAGCATCGATGCCCGCGGGGGATATGCCGCTACCTGGGGATGGATAAAGAATACCGAACAAAACGCGCTGGGACTGGCTAAAGCCATGGCGCAGGTAGGCGTGAAGCGCTTTGTCTATACGGATATTACCCGCGATGGCACGCTGACCGAACCCAATATCCCGGCCATTACGGAAATGATCGAGGCCATCGGCCTGCCGGTTATTGCCGCCGGGGGTATCTCATCACTGGTCCATCTGAAGATACTCCGTAAGCTCGGCGCCGAGGGGGCTATCGTGGGTAAGGCCCTTTATACCGGCGATGTAAAACTGAAACAGGCGATAGAAGAAATCAACCAGATGCAGGAATGAAAGATGAGTAAACTAAATTTCGATGAAAAAGGACTTATTCCGGCCATCGTGCAGGACGAAGATACCGGCGATGTCCTGATGCTGGGCTATATGAATGAAGAGTCACTGCGCCGGACTTTAGCCAGCGGCGAGGTATGGTTTTTCAGCCGCAGCCGTCAGGAGCGCTGGCATAAAGGAGCCACCTCAGGGAATATACTCAAGGTGTGTTCGATACGGAAGGACTGTGAGAACAACAGTCTGCTGGTGAAAGCGCATCCCGCCGGACCCACCTGCCACACCGGACATAAATCATGTTTTTATCGTAACCTGGACGAGGTTGAGCAGGAAAAGGCTTAAATAGCCGCCCGAGCGGCCTCTTCCGCACGGTCGATTTCCACCGCTTTATTCATCGCCGCGATGGCCACTTCCAGCTGCCTGTCATCGGGCTCACCGGTCGTCAGCGACTGTAGCCACAGTCCGGGGGCCAGGATAATCTTAATCAACCGGTTGCCGGTATGCCTGGCGCCGAAATAGATGACTTCGTAGCCGATAGCCATAATCACCGGGATAAGGACGATACGGGAAAGCACCATCAGCCACCGGCTGTGAAACCCCACGAAGGCAAACACGATAATAGCCACCACCATGACCAGGAACAGGAAGCTGGTGCCACAGCGCACGTGGGCCGTGCTGTGCGTCTTAATTGCCGCTACTTCCATCGGCACGCCGGCTTCGTAGGCGTTGACCGTCTTGTGCTCGGCACCGTGATAGGTAAAGACGCGCTTGATATCGGGCATGAGAGATATTAGCTTGAGGTAGCCGATGAATATCGCCAGGCGTATTACGCCTTCGATGATGAAGAATAACGGAGAGTCTTTGCCGAGGAGATATTTATCGGCCAGATTGGTCAGATACAGCGGGCCGATGAAGAACAGGGCAACCACCAGCACCCCACCCACGGCAATCATGCCCCACAGCGCCTTCGAGGAAAGCTCTTCCTCTTCCTCCTCCATGGCGATATTAGCCGAATATTGCAGGGTTTGTATCCCGAGCACCATCGCCTCAATCAGGATGACGACACCGCGTACCAGGGGCATGCGTCTTAGACGGCTCGTATTTACGGACGGTAGCGGTTTGGCATTGATGGCAATATCACCGCCGGGCCGGCGGATAGCGGTGACCACCGCGCTGCGCCCGCGTATCATGACGCCTTCGATGACCGCCTGCCCGCCGTAGTTGTACTTTTTCTTCTCCGCCATACCGACTAAAGAAAAAGGAGTCCCAATATGCCGGGACTCCTGCCTTTACGTGACTTATTTGGACTAGCTTTCAATCTTATAGCGCTTCTTAAACCGCTCGACGCGACCCTGGGCATCCAGCATCCGGCGTTCCCCCGTGAAAAACGGGTGGCATTTGCTGCATACCTCGACCCGGAGCTGTTTCCGGGTGGAACCGGTGGTAAACCTGTTACCGCAGGAACAGATTACCTCGGCATCAGGAAAATATTGCGGGTGAATTTTCTCTTTCATCTTAGCTAGCTACCGCAAACGCTGACCTTTCTCCGATTTTTGCTGGCAGCCTCGTAGCTGACAATGCCATCGATAAGGGCATAGAGGGTATAGTCTTTGCCTATCCCCACGTTATCCCCGGCATGAATGCGCGTACCGCGCTGGCGTACCAGGATAGTCCCGGCACTGACCGCCTGTCCGGCGAACCGCTTGACTCCCAGACGCTGGCTCTGGCTGTCCCGGCCGTTGCGGCTGGTGCCGCCTCCCTTTTTATGCGCCATCGGCTGTCTCCTCTTTCTTCTTGCGCCGCGCCTTCTTCACGGGTTTAGGTGCTTCCACACCCGGCGGCAGGATTTTATCGATGCTGAGAGTGGTGAAGGGCTGGCGGTGCCCGTTCTTGCGGCGGTAGCGGGTCTTCGCCTTGTATTTGAAGACGATGACCTTCTCGCCTTTGCCGTTTTTCCTGGCTGTGGCCAGCACCCGGGCGCCTTCAATAACCGGTTTGCCGGAGGTGATATTATCACCATCGGCGATGAGCAGCACCCTGTCCAGCTCGACGGCGCCGCCTTCGGTCACACCGAGAAGCTCGACGTCTAACGTCTGGCCTTCGGCTACTTTATACTGTTTGCCACCTGTTTCAATTATCGCGTAAATTTTAGGCCTCACTTGCTTGATAAAGATAAATACCCGGGACAAGCACTCATTACAAAGAAGTATTGTACCAGATTTATAGCTGAGAGTCAAATAGCCTGAATGTCATTGCGAGGGCGAAGCCCGAAGAAATCTCAATTTACGGATTAAGTCTGAGTTAGGGATTGCTTCGCCCTCGGGCTGAACTCGGGCTGAACTCGGGCTGAAGCCTCCCGACTGCGGTCGGGATGGTCTCGCAATGACATATTGTTTTGACTAATTTCCACTCTCAATCTGACTTAAAATAGTGACCCGGGGATAAAAATTATACCGGGAGTAAAAACCGAATGCTTCTTCATTACCGACGGCAACTCCGATAATCCTCTTCGTAACTGAAAGACTGTCCATCCAATTCAGCGCCTGCTTCATAAAATTATCGCCGATACCGCATCGGCGGTAGTCTTTCTCGATAAAAATCGACTCAATCTCACCCTGTTTATCTTCAGACACCGTGCTTACGCAATACCCCACGAGCTTCCCGGTTTTCACGTCCCTAGCAAGGTCAATACGCAGCGCGCCTTTCCGGGACTTCTCCAGCAATCCTTTCTTTCTCTGGTCAAAGGTCATTCTGGTAAAATTTGCGGCATGGTGCGGTGCGCGTACCCGGTGGTGTTCGTTCAGTTTCTCCCATAAAGCGCCTATCAAATCCAGGCCTTGCTGGTCTGTCACCGTATATTCTATTTTCATGAAATCACTCATATTCAGCTATTTTTAATTTATTTTACAACCGCTGGTTTCGGTTCGAGGGGGATAATGTGCCAGTGCATATGGGGTGTGACATCAGGTTTGCCGGCATTAAAACGAACATAGAACCCCGTCTTATCAAGTCCGAGGAGGTGAGTGACTTTTTGTACGGCTAACACCATCGAGGTAAGAAGCTGACTATCAAGAGCTTTGGTATCCAGAATAGATGACACATGCTGTTTGGGAATTATGGCGGCATGCACCTTAAACCTGGGATAGGGATGGTGGAATGCCAGGACACGGTCATCTTCCCAGATTATCTGTACTTTCTGTTTGCCGGAAAGTACCTCTTCACAATACCAGTCTCGACTCGCCATATTTTACACCTGCCTTGAACCGATTTATGCTCAAACTCTTTTTTGAAGTTTTTGCCATTCTTTCACGACTCGGGACTTGAGTTCCTCGAGGGTACAGTCCGTATCGATGATGACATCGGTCTGTCTAATGCGTTCCTCGTTGGAAAGCTGGGCGTTGATCCTGGCCTGAGACTTTTCACGTGAGTACCCGGACCTCTCACGGAGCCGGCCCAGCACCGTATCTTCCGGGGCGACGGTAGCCCATATCTCCTCGACCTGCGCCGTTTTGCCTGACTCAATCATCGCCGCCGCCTCCAGCACCACCACCTTAACTCCTTTACGTCGGCACTCTGCGATTTTCTCCACCACGATAGCGTCAATGACAGGGTGAATGATACGGTTCAGTCGCCGCAGGGCTGCAAGATTTTTAAAGACTATTTCACCCAGCCTGGTACGGTCGATTTCTCCATCAGGCGCCAGTATCCCTTTTCCGAAGGCGTCCACCACCTGCCGCCAGGCCTTGCCTTCCGGTTTCAGGGCTTCATGACCAACCTTATCAAGGTCAATAATAACCGCCCCCAACTCCGCCAGGAACCGGGCTACCGTGCTTTTGCCGCTGCCGATACCCCCGGTAAGACCGATAATTTTCAATTTATCAAATACCTGACTCTACAAAGTTTCCCAATTTGTTTGTGTATATTATATTATATTTAGATGGAATAAGGTATTATCTTAAAAGGAAAAAGTAAAAAACATGTTATTATTCGGTCATGCAGGTATCACCCTCGGCGCGGCGGCGCTGGTAGCCTATGAAGTGAACAAACGTAAGGTAGAACAGGCAGAAAAAACATCGTGGTTTGCCCCGCTATCGCGTCACGTGGATATAAGGTTGCTTATTATAGGCTCGCTTTTACCGGATATAATCGATAAGCCGCTCGGGCAATATTTCTTCAAAGAGACCTTTTCTAACGGGCGCATCTTTGCGCACACACTTCTCTTTCTTGTCTTGATTACCGCGGCGGGATATTATCTTTATAGGCGCAAGAAACAGCGCTGGATGTTGACCCTGGCGGCAGGCGTCTTCATGCACCTGGCCCTGGATGAAATGTGGCAGGTACCCGGGACAGTATTCTGGCCTTTCCTGGGCTTGAATTTTACCAAATACAAGCTTACCGGCTGGGTGGCCCACCTTCTCGATGCGTTGCTATCCTCGCCTTATATCTATATATCCGAGGCAATCGGCCTGGCGATATTCATCTGGTTTGGGGTGTGGATAATCTCCCAGAAGCAGGTCGGAGCTTTCATCCGGCACGGAAAAATTTACTAATCCGACCTTCTATTGCGTGCGCTTACCTACGATGACCGACACCTTCACTTTGGTGGAACCGCGTATCGCTTCGATGACGGTGGTATCGCCGGGGCTTTTAAACTCACCGAGGTAAGAGGTAAGGTCGGAGATATTTCTCATTGAGATGCCATCCATGGAAATAATAATATCCCCGGCCTGTATGCCGGCGGTTTGGGCCGGGCCGCCGCTGGTAACGCTGCCCACCAGAGCGCCGTTAGCTGTCTCCAGGGACCTGTCCTTGACCTGCTGTGGGGTGAGGTCAGATATGCCCGTGCCAATTAAGGGGTAGGCGAAAGAACCCCTGGCAATAATCGCTTCCACGACACGTTTGACTTTATTGGAGGCTATTGCGTAATAAATTCCATCCCCCTGGCTCGGGGAAATTCTGGCATTGACCACGCCGATAACCTTACCCTGGGAATCAACCAGGGGACCGCCCGAGTTGCCGAAGTTAACCGCTGCATCGAACTGGAGCAGGTTGGCGAAATATTGGTCTTCGACGTTTACATATCGGTTGACCTGGCTGATGATACCGGATGTCAGGGTATCCCGCAGACCCAGAGGATCATTACCATCACCCGGACTACCGATAGCGATAACCGACTCACCGACCTTTATCAGGCCGGAATCTGCCAGCGGTAGCGGGTCTATCGATGGATTATTGACCAGTTTCAAGACCGCGACATCACTGAACGGGCAGAAGCCGACAACATCCGCCCGGGAAACCCTGCCGTCATACATCATGATGTATATCGGGGAGAGACTTTTTATCACATGGTAGGCGGTGACGACACGGCCATCGGTATCATAAATAAACCCCGAACCGGCGGTATTCTGTCCGTTAGTAATCCTCACCGTGGCCCGGACGGCTTTCTGATAAATCGTGACGGCGTCGATGAGGGAGTTAGATAGCCTGGACAAACCGGTCTCGGCGCCAGCGATGCGCTTATCCAGGGTAGTCACCTGGGAAGATACGGCGCTGATATTCTCCGTAACAGTAGCCAGGCGGTCCTGGGCGGTAGCCAGGTCTGACTTCATCGCGGTGATATCGGTCTGGGCGCTGGCAGCTTTGCTTTCCAGGGAGGTCAAACCGCTTTCAGTCCGGGTGCGTAAAGAAGCCAGCTCATCGCTGACAGCCCTGACACTGGCCGTTTGCTTGTCTTCAAAAACGGTGATACGCTCGCTCAGGCGGTCGACCTGCCCGTTGAGGTTAAAAGAATAATAGCCGATTCCGCCGGTGAGAACCACCAGCAGCACCAGTATGCCGATAATCAACCTGTTAGCCATTTTACGCACTCCTTATCTCCTGCCAATCTTGAAGGCAAATCTCCACATAATTCTAACTCTAATGGCCAGATGCGGGCAAATACGATACGATTGAAGAGATGGTTAAACAAGTCGGGGCGGGTTTTAAACCCGCCCCTAAAATTTAATCAGGCAGATTCCAGTTTCTTTTTTATGGCCGTTAGCTGTTGCAGATGGGATTTTTCCTCAGCGATTATCCTGTCTATCACCGGGATGGCGCCCCCGGGCAAAATGTCTTTCATCTCATTATAAAAGAGTATGGAGTCTTTCTCGGCGCTGATGCCCACTTCCAGGGCTTTGATATCGCTGTCCGCCTGGGCGACCGTTTCACTCATCATCGCGTCGTTGGTAAAGACGGCATCGTCGATAAGGGCCTGGAGATAGCCTGAATATTCAGCAGTCGAGGCCTCCGGAGGAAGGCGTTTATCGGTTCCGACCAGCATATCCTGGAACATATTAAGGTGTTCTCGCTCCATTTCCACGAATTCTTCGAAGATTTCCCTGGCCATCTCGCTATCGGTAGTCCGGGCCATGATATCGTAGAAGGTAATACCGCTCCTCTCGATGCCGATGGCGATTTTTATCAGCTCGCCCGGGGAAAAGACAATAGACATGACAAACCTCCTCAGCAGTTTTATTTTGGCTGACGGTTGGTTGTTTTAGACCTCTACCATGATGGCATCACCTTCGACCTTGACCTTGAAAGTCAGTACCGGCCGTGGCGATTTGAGGGCTTTACCCATCGCTGTCGCCAGACCGGAGCCTTTCATCCAGCGGATGTTGTGTCCGTCCGTGACGTCAAACTGCGAGCCGTGACGCGGGCAGGTAATAATCGTCCCTTCCAGATTCCCCGCTGCGAGGTCCCCTTCCATATGGGGGCAGCGGTTGTCGATGGCGTAATATTTGTCTCCAACCCTGGCCAGCATGATATCCTGCCCCTGCAGGTTGACCTTTTTCTTGCTCCCGTTTTGAAACTCGCCGGTGGTAGCGGCTTTGATATATGTACCCATTCCCGAGCCTCCTTTTATCACCCCTGACATGCCTCGTTATTTATCCTTTTCTTTCTTGAGAAGGTCGTTAAAGACATCGATGTGGTATTTCTCGTTGTCTCTTATACGCAATAGCAAGGCTTTCAGCCCGTCATCTTTGGTTTCTTTAGCGGCGCGGTCATATTTTTCGGCGACTTCCTTTTCGATTTTGATGTCCGCCTTGAGCATGTCGGCCGTTTTAGTGGACCGGTTGACTTCAATGTGTTCGATTTTTGGATTGCCGCCGCCGCTGGCCATCTCTTCGGCCAGCCATCCCAGGTGCTGCATCTCGTTGATGGCCTGGTCTTCCAGCTGCTTCTTGGCCTCCGCCTTTTTGGTCATGTAAGAATGGAACATGTATTGCAGGACGACCGTATATTCGTGCCCAATGCCCCAGTTCAGTGTTTTCGCGGTGCCGTCCTGTCTATCGCCCCGGATATCTTTAGTCTTTTCTCGCCTGGTTTTTTCCACGAAATGCTCGAATTTACCGCGGTGGGCTTTTTCATCCGCCAGGATACGCTGAAGCAAGCGTTTAATAACCGGGTCATCAATCAGTTTGATGTGTGCCTGGTAGTGACCAATCGCGCCCTGTTCCAGGCCGACATCGTTACCCATCCAGGCAGATACGGTTTTACCGGCCATATTCATGGTGCCTCTTTCGAGGCTGGGCTGGCCGCCCAGTTTCACAATCGTCTCCGCCAGCCAGTCCAGGTGCCGCATCTCATCCCTGGCAATGCCTTCAATTTCGCAGGCCAGTTCGCCTTCGCCGATGGCATAGCCGTGCGTCAGGTACTGGATAATAGCGCCGTGCTCATCCTGAAGGTCGGTGTTCAGAATCTCAATGATTTTTCCCTTTTGCATCGGTCACCTCCAACGTATTTATTAGAATTCAATATTACCGCAGCCATCGGCTCTTTATCAAACCTGTTTTTTAGCCTTCTACCTTCTTGAATTCGCTCTTGGCAGCTCCGCAGACAGGGCATACCCAGCTGTCCGGGATTTTTTCAAAAGGCGTCCCGGGGGGGATATTGCCGTCGGGGTCACCTTTTTCCGGATCGTAGATATAGCCGCAGACGGTACACTCATATTTAGCCATTTTCGTTTCGCCTCCTTTTTCTTTGGCGATATAGCTGGGGGCGGTCTTAGGCGTCGTGCCCCGCTTGACCTGTTGATAGTATTCATAAGTCAGGCACGGGTCATCGGTAAGGACTTCGGCAGCGACGATTTTACCGATAAAAATAGTATGCGTGCCGACATCGACAGACTGGATGATTTCGGCTTCCAGATAGGCGGTGGCATTATCGAGGATTACGGGAGCTCCGGTCTGACCTTTCTTGAAATTAATATCTTTCAATTTATCTACATCTCTACCGGATTTAAAGCCGAAGTCCCCGATGAAGGCAAGAGGCGTCGCCTGGCCGAGCACCGAGGCCGTAAAGACGCCGGTAGCCTTGATGAAATCATGGGTCAGATTCTTTTTATTAATGCTCACGGCGACAGTCGGCGGCTCCGAGGTTATCTGAAAAACGGTATTGGCCACCTGCCC
>CAZXYV010000032.1:0-12180 GCA_964645025.1 uncultured Dehalococcoidaceae bacterium
TTCCGGCCAGAATAAATTGTCGGACCATCAGGCCCGCGAAGGGAGCTACCTTCGTCGTCGAGTTGCCGATTCAATCCAGTAGCTTCGAGGAGATACCGGATAATGTTAAATACAATTAATCGTCATAGAGTGTTGCTCCTGGAGGATGAGCCAATCATCGGACGGATTATTAAACGGACCCTTTCCGCCGAGGGATTTGAGGTAGATGTCGCTGAAAACGGCCTTATCGCCAAAGAAAAAATAAACGCCGACAACAACTACGACATATTGCTCTTCGATATCCGGACCCCGTTAATCAACGGCATCCAGCTTTATGAGTATCTTGAGCAGGACCACCCCGACCTTACCGGCAGGGTGATATTTGCCACCGGTGACTATATGAACACGACTACCAGTGCCTTCCTGGAGAGAGTCAACCGGCCGTTTCTGGCCAAACCTTACACACCTACCCAAATTAAGGGTATGATACAGCAGGTTCTTAGTAACAGCTTTTCATTGGCTGTGAAGTAAGAGCTGGAACACGGTTCACTGGTGGCCCGGCAGTATTTTACTATTGCAGCTTCATGAATTCCTTATTCTTCAGGCTGATATCCCCTCCCGAAGAGAACGTGCCGACGATATTGCCCTTGGTAATAGGCAATATCATGTAAGAAGGATGTTCAGCATCGTGATAAATAGTCACCGTGTTGGGAGTCTGGGTGAAAAGATGCTCGTGCCCGACCTGATAAAGGTTTTCAGGAATATCATCGGAACTGGCGATTTTCAGGGCGATACGATGTCCTGCCTTGAAGAAATGGGCGGCCGGATTCATGACGATAGAGAACTGGTAAACCTGACCCGGCACTAACGGCTGGGGATTGGTATGCTTATGAACGGGCAGCCAATCTTTTGATAGGTCAGGATCGAGTTCACGGTGTGACGCTTTCAGGCACCCGCGGGAAATGCAAACCTGTTTTTCCTCTGATTCCATGTCCCATAGTCCTACCAGGAAATTCGTGTCGGTGCCCCGGCAAGACGCGCTGAGATTTACGGTAATAGGACCGGCAATTTCCGTATTTTCCACCAGCGGAGATGAAGAATACTTAAGAC
Organism: uncultured Dehalococcoidaceae bacterium; assembly: GCA_964645025.1. Classification (GTDB taxonomy): domain Bacteria; phylum Chloroflexota; class Dehalococcoidia; order Dehalococcoidales; family RBG-16-60-22; genus Fen-1077. Next base: position 1,090 of record CAZXYV010000032.1, read on the forward strand.
TGCCGCGGTTATTAGGAGCATCATCATAAGAGGACGCCGCCGCTTCAGACCAGGGTTCAAACTCAAGCAGACTATGATTTTCATGAAGATTAAATGGTATCCACCGTGTACCCGGAACGGGGAAGTCATCGGCTAATATCCAGTCATTTGAACCCGAGACGAACAACTTGACATTCGGCTCATCCATAATGCCGGTATCGATATCCTTTAGCCAGTAATCGAACCAGCGCAGTAGTTCCCAGGACAATTGATAAAAAGGTCTATCGGTATAAGTCGGAGGGAAGAGCAATAGCTTTTTGGGCATTTTCATATCAGGCCAGTAATAGAAGACGCTGGGTCGATGTCCCGCCGCACCGAGATAAGCCGGTACTTTAAATTTTTTAAAGTCTATGGTCGCGCCTCGCTCCAACCAGTAGTCATTGATAACGGGTTGGAGAATTATATCCAGGTAATTGGCGTTTCCAGTTTGAAAGGGATTCTTCAGAGCTGCTACGATTTCCGGGGCTCCCTGTATATCTTTGTCCGCCAGGGCATTAGCCAGAAGTTGAGCGTACTTGGCCTTGCCCAGCTGCTCCAGAAGCACGCTTTTCTCGGTATGAATATCAAAATTTACTAATGAAACCAGCCACCTTAAAAAGCCTTTCGAAAGTATACCTCCGGGCCACCAGAAGTGTCGGTAGTTGTCCCAGAACGTCCCGATGGGTGCAATAGCTTTTAAATGGGGGGGTTGCATCTGGGCTACCAGAGATTGGTGGGCGGCAAAATAGCCCTGACCTATCATGCCGACATTCCCGTTACACCATGGTTGTCTGGCCGCCCATTCAATAATTTCATAGGTATCCCGGATTTCTCTTTTACTCAAATATTGGTAGACGCCGCCGGACTTTCCGGTTCCTCGCACACTGCCATATATTAATACGTAGCCTCTCCGTACCCAGAAATCCGCAATGGGAGCCTCTAAAACCGCATCCGGCATGCCGCGGATACGCCGGCTCCTGGTCGGTGCAGGCCAGATGTGCTGAGATTGGATTTCCTTATTGAACGTAGAGATGGATAATAGCGCCGGGAACTTGCCTCGACTTTCAGGATGAAAAATATCGATATCGATGTTTACTCCATCGCTCATCCGAACAGATATGTTACGCTTAGCGACAACAGCGTATTCTCTTTTTGAAATCTTCCCGGTACCTATTTTAGCGTCCATTGAAAATCCTCCTTAGATTTTGTTGTTTAAACCATCGGAATTACAGAGAGAGTGCCAGCCGCATGAAAACTAGCCGAGTCAGGCTACATATATATTGATAACTACGGTGTCTCCTTGCACAGCGTCCTTCTGCATTTCGATAGGTTTTGACCTTTCGGCAAACCAGAAAAGCGTCATGATAGTCTTTTTCCGGCCCTTTTCCATGTCGGCCCCAAGTTTAAGATTCGCTTCCCCCAGCCCTTCCAGGACAATCTTGACGCTGGTTTCCTCATCTGCGTTTACCAGCACCTCAATTGGCTTGAACCTATCATCGGCGTCAAATAACGTCAGCAGAGATTCTTGGCTACCCTTCTTAACATTTTTATTTAACCTCAATTCGGCTTTTCCAAATTTTTCCATCGCCTGCCACCTTTTCGGGCGTCTCCGCCTTATTGTCTATCTTCTTTCCGCGTGGTTTTAAGTGAGTTTCAGCTCTAAGTAGCTTCAGGGGGTACCATATAGCTTGCGGTATCGCTAAAATCGTACCGGGCTCTGGCTGACGAATCTCTCGTAAATACCGAGACCACTTCCCAGAGTACGCCATGGACGCTCCGGGGGTGCACGAAGAAAAAGTAGTTACCGTTGCCTTTGTTCGTGTTCAGAGCCGGTTTGGGGTCGACCATCGAAAAGCCCGCTTCTTCTAATTGTCCGAAGTACTCATGAACCCTATCGCGGGTTACATAGCAGGCGGAATTGTGGATCATCCCGTTGACCCCCCTCTTACCCATCACCTTGTTTATGGGTGCGTCTTTGTTAATGGCGCAATACAGGTTGATTCCTTTACTATCGGAAAACTGGAATCTGATGGGAATAAAAATATTGCCACGTCCATCGTCAACCTTCCCGGGGGTCAGTCTAAAAATGTCGCCAGTTTCGATGGCGGGCCGGGCAAGGATATGTGACCAAACGTCCCGCTGTTTTTCAAATTCGTTAACCGTAACCATAGCACTATTTAAAACTACGCGCGGTCTAAGGTATTCATCAGTAATTTTGATTTTTTCGAATTTTTTGGGGGTATCCAGATAGCTTGTGTTTTCCCACATGGTTAACCCCTGGTAACAGGTAGTGGCAAATTTCATCGGTACGCCCTGCTCTCCGGTTTCGTCCAGCCAGAATAGAGCCTCGGTAAACCTTCCGAGGTAAACCACTTTCTCGGAAACCGGCCGCCCCTCATCTTTAAATTTCAGGTAAGTTTGCTCAAACTCATCCTGTCCCATATGAAATGTGAGATGATGTATCCCCTCCCCGTTTTTCGCCAGAAATTTCCCCATCCTGCCGGCGGCTCCGCGCGGGGTAAAAATCCCCAGATGCAGAGGTTTCGTCTTCAGGTAATAGCCATCAACTGTTTCGGTGTCATCTTTTAACTCTTGCAGGCTGATTACTTCCTGCACGTTATTGGTCCCAAACAGCTTGAGATAAGTGATTAATGCTTTATCGGCATCTTTGGCTATTAAGTTAATGCTTCCAAAATCCATAATGACTTCCTCCGGCTACGTTGAGTTTATCTTCAGTGTATCCTTACCATCTTTGAATCAGTTGTTATTTAAGAATTCCAGGTTAGCATTTAGACTTAGTTGACTAAATCACGCCATCATTGGAAAATTGGTTTAATTCTTCTTCGGTATAGCCCAGTATACCGGAGAGAACATCGCTGTTATGCTCGCCCAGGATAGGAGCCGGATATTTGATATTCCCCGGTGTTTTTGACATTTTGAACGGCGAACCCGGCACGGTGACCGGGCCGGAGACTTCCTGCTCCACTTCGATAATCATTTCCCGGCTTTTTAAATGGGGGTCCTGGCATACTTTGTCAAAGGAAGGCACGGGTCCGCAGGGGATTTCTTCTTTCCGAAGTATCTTTAATATTTCATCGACCGTCTTGGTCTTCGTCCATTCTCCAACCGCCTCATCTATCTGGTCCTTATACTTATAGCGTTCGCTCTGGTTGGAAGCCAGCGGCGTATCACAAAGGTCTTCTCTACCCATAATCTTGTAAAGTCTCAGGACTTGATGAAGTACACCGGTGGAAATTATGACCGGTCCATCTTTGGCCATATACAGATTACCGGGCGCCATCGAAGGATGGCCGTTGCCTAATTTGGGTAAAATCTTTCCGTTCAGGAAATAAGGCGGGGAAAATTCAATGGCTGAAAGGAGCCATACGCAGTCCTGCAATGACATATCTATCCACTGACCTTCTCCGGTATTTTGTCGGTGATGTAAGGCCGCGGTAATGGCCAGCGCCGTGTAAATGCCGGTGGAGAAATCTGCGATGGAAACGCCGCATTTAATAGGAGGACTATCCGGAAAACCGGTAATGCCGGTAATACCCCCCATAGCCTGGGCAATCGGGTCGTAACTGACGTAGTCGCGGTACGGTCCGCTATGCCCGAAACCGGAGATAGAAGCGTATATCAGTTTTGGATTTAGCTCACAGACTTCTTCGTGTCCGAGGCCAAGCTTTTCCATGGTGCCGGGGCTGTAATTCTCGATTAATACATCCACCCTTTCAATCAGTTGCTGACAAATCTCACGCCCCTTCTCAGATTTCAAGTTCAAAGTAATGCTTTTCTTACCCCTGTTTAAGATAATAAAAGTACCACCTTCACCACCTTTAGTAAGCGGGTAATCTTTTCTTACCGTGTCCCCGGACCCGGTCAGTTCAAGTTTAATGATCTCCGCCCCTAAGTCCTTTAACAGGAGTGTGCAGAAAGGGCCGGAATAAGCACGTGAGAAATCCAGTACTTTGATGCCGTCCAGTGATCCCGCCATATTGTGCTCCTTATAAATATTAATTGTTACCGGATGTCTTTTGAACTTTGACTTGAGCCAGGGCCAAAAATGGTTAAAAAACCCAACCTTAGCTGTGCCGAAGATATTCTGCTGCGTTAGACCATCCGGTCTTTTCGTGATAATCTTACGCCAACAGGGAGATTTTCTCAAGGAATGCCTTCTTGGCTTCCGATGGCTCTCTCCACCAGAGAACTCGTGAATCAATGGGTAATGCACCACCGCTTGAATTTGGAGGAGCTCAGGTGGCAAAATAGTGGTGTATTACCTTATGATTAACACTGAGACGGGATACCTTGAATTGATTTTACATCATGCCCGACTGATTTTGTAGATGAATATCGTCCGTATTGGAGGTAAGAGATGAACAAAAAGATACAATGTGAGTATTGTGGACGTCCTGTCAAAGGCGAACCTGAAGTAAGGGTCCGGCGAGGCATAAAACACACCTTTTGCTCTGATTTTTGCTTCCGTCTCCATTTCTACAATGTCCCAACAATTACCTATGATGACCTGCAAAAGATGTATTCGATGTACTGCATCAGCGTCCCGGCGAAAGACTATCATGAAACCTTAAACGGGCTGATAGGAGGGGAAGGTTAAACTATTATGGCTACGAAATTAGAACAATTTGCTGACGAAGTTATCGAAACTGATTTTCTGATTATCGGCGGCGGGCTAGCCGGGTGCATGGCGGCGCTCAGGGCGAGACGGAAGGGCAATATTGACGTCGCCATCATGGAAAGAGCGACCATCAAGTACGGCGGTGATTCCATCGGTGTGGATGACCATTCTGACTGGCGCCCTGAATATTATAAAAACATGATTGAGCATCCTTTGCCCAAGGGTTTTCCTCCGGACAGTGTGGTCAAACGGCCTAAGACCTTCGGCCCTGACCGTTTGCGCGGCGGCGCGATAAGCTGGAACCTGGCCGTGAATGAAGCCAGGAATTATGCCGGGGCGCTGGTCGCCCTTGAGGACATCGGCGTCAATATGATTGAGGACGATGGTACGCTCAAGATTAGGCAGGAGAGGCCGGTACGGGGGTTGCCTCACTGGCATCAGCCGGTGCCCGATGCTGATGGCAAGGTTGATGCCGATTGGATACTCTACCGCGGCACTGACCTCAAACAGAAGCTGGCAGCCGCCGTGCTGAAGAGTGGTGCCAGAGTCTTCAGCAGGACTTTACTGACTGGCCTGATAACTAAAGATGGCTCGGTTGTCGGCGCTACCGGTATCAACACTCGCACAGGCAAATTCCTGGTTTTTAAAGCTAAAACAGTACTGCTGTCAACTGGCGGAATTCGGCGATTGTACCTGTATCCCTACGCTCCATTTCCCAACAACCTGTTTTTTAGTCGCACCTGCCCCGGAAATCACGGGGGCGGTGTAGCGGCGGCCTACCGGGCCGGTGCTAAACTCGGCAATCTGGAATTCATTTACGTCCGTATCGTAGCGGCGGGAGCCTGTACCACCAGCGGTGTCGGCGGCGGCTGGTACTGGAATCTTAAGAACTCAAAAGGCGAAATTATCGGCATGTGGAATGCTTTTGAGCCCGATGTGGCTACCGCAGCCATCGAAAGGGATGTGTTTACCTTCGATAGAGGGTCGGCGGTTAACGAAGCGGTCGTCGGTTGTTATTTCACGGCTGCTACGGAGTACCCCCGCGCGCTGAAACTGCACAAGCTTGCTGGCGGCATGGGCAAGGGAGACCCTGTGGAAGTCAGGCCTTTTCTTAACGGTATAACTCACGGAGGTGTGCTGCCGGTAAATGAAAACGCGGAATCATCGCTAAAGAACCTGTTTGTTGCCGGTGATGCAAGCTGCAGCCTTGGCGATAGCGGCAGTAAGGCTATCGTCTGGGGTTTCATCGTCGGTGAACATGTTAGAAAGCTGGCTCCGGAGCTCAAGAAACCGGTATTTAATGGTGAGCAGACAAAGCAGGCGAAGGCGGAAAAGAGGCGCACCTTCGCTCCCCTGGAACAAGAGGGAGATGTGAACCCCCTGGAGCTGGAGGATTATGTCCGGAAAATAAATATGAATTATATCGGTGTGCATAAAATTGAACCGAGGTTAAAACGGGCAGCCGAGATAATGAGGACGGTCAAAGAGAGATTTACACCGGCACTGACGGCCAGTGACCCGCATGAAATGATGCGTGCCCTGGAAGTCCGGGACATCATCGAGCTTTCGGAGCTGCATGCCCAATTCTCCTTGCTGAGGACAGAAAGCCGGGATACGCCCAATCATTACCGGGTGGATTATCCTAAACAGGACGACGCGCGCTGGAAGAATGCCATCGTGACGGCCTGGAATGTGGCCGGAGAAGCGAAGTATGAAATCGAAAAAAATGAATAACGGAGGGGGCGCTATGACTAACATAAGTTACGGGCCGGTTATTGTCTATAATTTATGTAATGGCTGCGGCGAGTGCTATGAAAACTGCCCGATGGACGTGTTCGGCTGGGACGAAAAAAAGCGAAAACCTACGTTAGCTCATCCCGCCGAGTGCCGGGTCTGCTGTGTCTGCGAGATAAGTTGCCCGCAAGTGGCGATAGATGTGCGCCTACCCTTGCATGTAAAAATCGATTTTGGACTCTACCCGGAAAAGAAGAGGTAAACCGGAGTTTATATGGCGACCATTCGTGAGGATTGGCTGAAATTGGTTCAGGAGGACACCATCGCTCTTGACCTTCCCATTTGTGATCCGCATCATCATTTATGGTACCAGGCCGAGAACAGCTATGGACTCGAAGAATTCCTCAAAGATATTTCAGGAGGTCATCGCATTGTTCAAACGGTATTCGTTGAATCCAGAATGATGTTTAGAAACGAAGGGTCTGATGAAATGAAGCCGGTGGGTGAAACCGAATACGTGCAAAAACTGGTCGCACCGAGACAAAACGGGAAAACCGCGGTTGCTGCCGGTATCGTAGGGTTTGCCGACCTGACATTAGGTCCTGCCGTGGCACCGGTGTTGGAAGCGCAGATAACTGCGGGCAAAGGCAGATTCCGCGGCATCCGGTATACCACCGCCCTTGACCCGAGAAATGAAATGAGGTCTCGTTTTCAGGCTCAAAGCGGCCTCATGGCGGACTCAAAGTTCCGCGAGGGGTTTGCCCGCTTGCAGAAGTATGGTTTGAACTTCGATGCATGGCTATTTCATCCTCAGATGATGGAACTGGTGGCTTTAGCCAGAGCGTTTCCTGATACTACCATCATCCTCGACCATGTCGGTGGTCCGCTCGGTCTCGGTTCCTACGCTTCGCGACGTGAAGAGGTGTTTCATGATTGGAAAACCGGGATTGATGCTCTGTCAACGTGCCCGAACGTATATATAAAGCTGGGTGGACTTGGCATGGAAATTTCCGGTTTTAACTGGTACGAACTTCCTGCTCCTCCAGGCTCTGCTGAACTGGCGAAAGCTTATGCGCCCTATTTTCTCCATTGCATTGAAAAGTTTGGTACTGGTCGTTGCATGTTTGAAAGTAATTTTCCGGTTGACAAGCGGTCTTACCCCTATAACATTATCTGGAACGCATTTAAACGCATCACTAAGGATTTTTCTTATTCGGAGCGGCGGAATCTGTTTTATGATACGGCCGTGACAGTGTATCACCTGGTTGGTAATGCAGATTGATCCCGTTTAAAGACTCCTCGCGTTGAATGTAAAAGCTACATCATCCTGACTATAATGTCCCCCTGAGCCTGGGGTCTAATGCATCCCTTAAACCATCGCCTACCATATTGAACGATAGGACGACAAGCAATATGCAAACGCCCGGCAGGAAAGAAAGTAGTGGGGTGGTGAGCACGTAGGCATAGCCGGTGCTTATCATTGAGCCCCAGGTGGCGGTGGGCGGGGCAATGCCGATGCCCAGGAAGCTTACGGTCGCTTCCATGAGAATGGCGGTACCCATGTTAAGCGTTATCAAGACGAGCATGGGGGGGAACGAGTTAGGGAGAAGGTGAGCGAGCATGATGCGCGGGTTGCTGGCGCCTATCGCCCTGGCTGCCGTGATGTAGTCGTTCTCCTTGAGCGCCAGTATCTGGCCGCACATAAGACGCGTATAGGTCGGCGTGAGACCCACGCCGATGGCGATAAGAACGTTAAAAAGTCCGGCACCAAGCACCGCGGCAATAGCCAGTATCAATATAATCGGCGGAATAGCCATCAAGGCGTCGATAATCCTCATGATGACGCTTTGTGTCCAGCCGCCATAATAGCCGGCCGTGAGCCCGAGGCTGATGCCGACAATGCCAGCAATGGTGATGGCTACAATGCCGACCAGCATGGATATCCGCGAACCAAAAATAAGACGGCTAAGCACGTCTCTACCAAGGTCGTCCGTGCCCAGTTTGAACTCGGAACCGGGAGGAACCCGGACCTGGGTTAAATGCTGCTCGTTGGGGTCATAGGGCGCTAATAACGGCGCGAATATAGCCACGACTATCAGCGCTATAATGATGACCGTGCCGACAATAACCACCCAGCGGCTGAACATCACCTTGAAGGTGCGCCGCAGCTCGCTGATATGTGGGGGATTAGCAGTGATTACATTAACGTTAGCCATTCTTTTATCGATTTCACTCGTACTTGATACGGGGGTCGAGCCAACCATAGGAGAGGTCAACTATTAAGTTGGCTAAACTGATAGCGAGGCCGATGACGAGCACGCCTCCCTGGAGAACCGGGAAGTCCTTGTCGAAACCGGCGGTGACCATCATACGGCCCATCCCGTTAATATTGAATACCTGCTCAACAACGACGGCGCCGCCAAAGAGTATTCGTACCTCCAGGCCGAGCAGCGTCACCACGGGTATCATGGCGTTCTTTAAAACATGTCTCAAGACTACCTGGCGTTCCCGCATGCCTTTGGCCATGGCCGTCCGCACGTAGTCCTGGCGTATCACCTCCAGCACGGCGGAACGAGTCTGGCGCGCCAGTATGGCTACGGCGGGAATGGCGAGGCAAAATACAGGCATCACGGTCTGCTTGATGCTCCTTAATACGCCTTCAGTCGGGAAGGTGAAACCCTGGATAGCTAACCAGTGCAGCTTAAAACCAAAGGCGTAAGCGCCTAATATCGCCAGCCAGAAAATAGGTATGGCTATCCCGATGTTGGCGAAGAGGCTGATAAACGGGTCGATGAAGCGCCCCCGCCTTATCGCACCCCAGGCTCCCAGGGCAACGCCCACGATGGGGCTTAAAAGGAAAGCCCACACGGAGACATAAAGCGTTATCGGCAAACGTTGCCCGATAATCTGGACCACCGACTGGTTGGTTGAAACGCTTATGGAACGCCCCAGGTCTCCGTGAACAGCATTGCTAATCCAGTGGTAATACTGCACCAGTACCGGCCTGTCCAGCCACATCTCATGGCGCAGGGCGATAATCTGCTCTTGCGAGGCTTCTCCGCCGAGCATGGCCACCACCGGGTCGCCGGGCACCAGCTGCAGCAGCATGAAGGTGATAAAGGTGACCAGGACGATAACAATTACTGTCTGTATCAGCCTGCGGATGATAAAAGCTACCACACCTTATCCTGCCTTTTACGAGGTTGATACCTTAATAACTAAACGGGAGAGCGCCGTAGCCCTAAACCAGCGTGGCGCTCCCCCTTTTCTATTTAAACAAGAACCTTATTTATCGAACCAGGCATTTTCCGGAGTCCACATCTGGGTGTTGATAGTTCTGGTGATACCGGTGTCACGGACGGTCTTCCCTTCGAAGGTATCGTCAAGCCGGGTCCCCTGGACGAGCATCAGACAATACGTGTCCGTCATCATTTTCATCAAGCCTTGGACCAGCTTTTGCTTGGTAGCGAAGTCCGGGGCAGCTACAGCATCTTTAATGCCCTGGACCCAGTCCGGAGGCTTGATCATGGAGACGAAAGTTTTATCGCTGGCGGAATAGTACCGGTTCAGTGTATCGGTCACATCCATTGATTGACCCAGCGAGTTCCAGATAAGGCCATCCCAGCCGAAACCGTTAGTTTGCCTGTCAGTCAGCTGGGCGTTGGATATAATTTGTATGTCGGAGGTTATACCAACTTTTTTCAGGTATTCCGAAACAGCCAGTACGCGGTTATTCATAGTGGCGTCCTGGAAGCCGTAGAAATTGGTTTTAAAGCCGTTCGGGAAGCCAGCTTCGGTCAGGAGCTGCTTGGACTTTTCCGGATTATAGGGATAGCCGACCACATCCGGGTTATAGGCCCAGTTCCCCTTCGGGACAAACTGGTTGGAAGCCTGCCCTAGCTCGCCGAACAGGGCTTTCTGGTATTCTTCAATATTTATCGCATAGGCCGCGGCCTGCCGCACTTTCAGGTTGTTCCAGGGGGAACTGCTATTGGCTGAGGAGGGGATGAAACCATCGGCGCCGCCTGATACGGGCTGCAAGGAAGGTTTGTAGCCGGCTTTTTCTATCATTTGTACCTGGGCCAGGTCTAACGTAATGACGACATCAAGCTCGCCATTGAGAAAGCTCATGGCCTTGGTGTTCATGTCAGGAATGGTGTACCATTCAATACCTTCGAGATAGGGCTTACCCGGCTGCCAGTAGTTAGGGTTCCGGGTGTAGGTTATTTTGTTATTCTTCTGCCAGGAGACGAATTTGAACGGGCCGGTGCCGACGGGGTGGTCGGCGGCATAGGCTGCCCCGTTAATCAGGTAGTTATCGGGAGAGATTATCAGGCCGGGCCCGGAGGCCAGGTTGTAAATGACGGTGCTATCCCAGGTTTTGAATGTTATTTTGACCGTATTAGTATCAACGGCCTGCACTGATGCAAAGGACGCATAAGCCGGCATCTTGGCATCCATGCGGTATTGCATGTTCCAGCGTACCGCCTCGGCGTTGAGAGGTGTACCATCATGGAATTTCACGCCCTGCCGTATGGTGAGGGTGAGAGACTTGCTAGTGACATCTTCTTTCCAGGCCGTGGCCAGCCAGGGTATTAGCTCACCGCTATTGCCGGTGCGCAAAAGCGGTTCAAGACAAGCTGATGACTGCCACCAGCTGTTCATACCGCGGTGGTTTAGCGGGTCGCCAAGGCTTACGC
>CAZXYV010000033.1:0-9907 GCA_964645025.1 uncultured Dehalococcoidaceae bacterium
GCAAATACCTGCACCGGTCTTCTAAAAGTGATAAGCTCGACGCCCTTACGCTGGCAAGATGTTGACTTATTATTACTCCAGATTTCTGTAAATCGATCCCTGCACTATTTAAAAGGTGGAAAAATTGTTTATCGACAACCGAAGACCGAAAAGAGCCGGCGGCTAGTTGCATTGACACCTTCAACGGCAGCTGTGTTGAAAGAACACCAGGAATCTCAAAATAAATTGCTGGAATCATTGGGTTATCCGGTATTAACGGATGATGATTTGGTATTCTGTCACCACGATGGGAGACCATTTTTACCTAATAATGTTACTTGCAATTGGATTAAGCTTTCCCGTCGATGTGGGCTTAAAGGTATCCGCTTACACGATGCACGGCATACCCACGCCTCTTTGATGCTAAAACAAGGTGTGCATCCCAAGATAGTCCAGGAGCGGTTAGGCCACGCCAGCATTCAGGTTACGCTTGACACTTACAGCCATGTTGCGCCGGGGCTACAGGAATCAGCCGCTAATGGATTTGATGATATCGTAATAAACAAAGAAGATACAGATTTGAGTAAAATCAAAGAAAGAGCTTAATTAATTTACTTTTTGTTGCCTGACTGTTTTTTCCAATTAACTATGATGCTTCTGACATTTTCGGGGACACTGTTTGGGTCTTTTTCGAAGGCCGCAAGTTGTTCATTTACCCACGTTTTAATTTGTTTGTTGAATTTCCTACGTGCTTGTTTTGCTACTATTACTTTGTTTCTCAATTTTGGATATTTGTCTGAGTTTTCACTACAAAATGTGATTAAATATTCTTCGATTGCAGGAGCTTCAAAACCATGACCCAATGGTAAAGGAATTAAACCTACATAACAAGTCTCTTTTGCTTTTCCCTTTATTGAACATACTCCTTGATTGTTTTTAAAATAGCCTCTTAGCCTAGTACTTAGTCTTCGGCCGGATGAAGCCTTGCCTATATATAATAGATTTTCGTCTGAATCTAAAAAGACATACACCCCGGATAAATTTCCCGACGGCCAACTTCTTGGCCAATCGTTCTTGATATCGTACCAATACAATGAAAGAGTACTTAATCCTGGCCTTGGATACATCTGTTGAAAATCTGATATCATTCCTTCAATTATTGATTTTGACATATTCAGCCTTTCGATTTAAGCACTAATTAGTGCCAAATTAGTGCCATTTCAGAAAAAACCCCCATATAAAATTATCGATACGACGTTTTTTAGCTTCAATTTCTGGTGCGCCTGGAGGGATTCGAACCCACGACACCCGGTTCCGAAGACCGGTACTCTATCCGCTGAGCTACAGGCGCACGGATTCAGATTCAATCTTACCTCATGAGGGCGTTTTCGGCAACTGACCGCTTACTTTTCATTAAGTGATTAAAGTTATAGCCGCCATGTTTTATTTAAGATATACTAAAATATAAAAAATGTATTAAAAGGAGGTTCCTATGCCGGTAGTCATTGTGGAAATGTGGGAAGGCCGCAGCGTGGATGAGAAAAGGCAGCTGGCCAAAGATTTAACCGATGCGTTTGTAAAGCTCGGTGTGCCCGCCGAAGCGGTCAACGTGATTATAAGAGAAAATCCTAAAAGCTGCTGGTCGCTTCACCCGCGGCGGCGAATGACGTACATCCCATAACAGTGGGCACGGAGATTTCATAAGTAATATTAAGGAAAAAGATATTTTGAAAATCCAGCTTTGCGCCGGCTGCCATACCTTTCATCTCCTCCACAATTTCAGGTGCGTACCCTTCAGCGGCGGGGAGATACATGGGGATATATTTTTCCGCTAAATCTCTAGCCTTGTCCCGACCACCGAAAACCTGGTAGGTGATATCAAGCATCTTTCTGATCTCCGGGCAGGCTGTACCATATTGAAATCCCATTTCAAAAGAGTTTCCGCTGACCTCAACAACCTTTATCTTTCTTTTACCTTTACTATCAGACATGTCTTCCTCCATAAAACTCCGCGTCTATTCATCACTACCTTCCGTCGCCCTCTTGACGATATTATATCTGGTATCGTTTTCGGGGGTCAGGTCAGCAGCCCCTAAGTGCCGCCCCTGGCATTTTCCGAGTACTCCGGTGGTATATAACCGGACCAATCAGCCACTCTGTTGGGGTCTAGCATGTTCCTTACTTTCTGTAGCCAGACATCGGCGTGATCATATACGGGCCCCCACCTCTGGTGGATGTGTTCAATATTCTCCACCTGCATCATGGCACCGCGATTGGAATAACTGTATCTTTTAAAGGGGCTATTAGTGTCATATACCAGGTCCATATACCGTCTGGCTGCGGCCAGAGAGCGCGGGTCCCAAGGGTCGTAACCTGTCGCGATTCCCCCGGAGGAACCCAGGGAAAAATGTTCCATGGGGCGGTACGACATGCCCATATTGGGTTGAACTATATCACCGCTCTCCGAAAAAGGTTTAAATGCCTCAAATTCAATCGGGCGATAATTTAATTGCATCTCCGTGGCGCCATCAGCCCCCTGGATGGATACCATGAAATCACCGGTACCCCGTAGGCTCACGCCCGTAGACCAGATTTGGTACATGAACATCTGAGCCTTCACCTTGGGGTTATTGTATTCTGGGTCAAGGTAGCCACCCCACTTTTCCATAACTGCCATCACCGCTCTTTCCCGGTATTCCAGTTCCCTGGCAGAGTGACCGTTGACAAATACCGGCACCGACCGTTCAATTTTTGTCGGGTCTGGCGGTGTTTCTGCCTTCATCTTTGCCCACTGTTCATCATTGCCTTCCTCAATAAACCCGGTGGCCAGATAAGCTGGGGCGACGATACAGGCAAGTTCTGCCTGGCCGATTTCCGTGGCGGCTTTCATCATTTTTTTGGTCGTGGGAAAGGTGAGGACATTGACACGGTAATTATCAGGTATTTTTTCTATCTGGGCAGCCGATAGAGCCTCGCCGGGTCGTCTTTTCATATCATACTGTGACGGAGGACCAGCGTACCAGGGATAAAGCTTAACCGAACATTTGGTGATAACGCCATGCCCGCCGTTAGCTCCGGCACGTCCTCTTAAAATCCCTCTCAAGCTGAATCCCGGTCCATCTCCCGAGAACCAGCCCCCTTCCCTGCCCGCAGTACCCAGATTTATCACCTCCCCCGTTGGTAAGACCCATTCACAACCCAGCACGTTGCGCCCGTAACCACTGGTATAAATCTGGGAGATAGTCATTTCCTGGTGGCAGCAGGCCAGAGAAACGACCGAAGCGGAGTACCCCACACCGGGTTTTCCAACGTACAAACCAACTTTGCCCGCTGCATCGAGCAGCTCATACATCGTAACGAAGGGCTCGACGACGGCATGCATATTCTTTTTATCTATTTCCAGTATCCGGTTCATGCGTTTTAATTCCAGAAGGATGCCACGCGCGTTGCTCAGGTAAGTAGCAACGTACTCAAATGCGCGAGCCGAAGGCTTGAACAGTATGCCGGCTTGATTACAAAACCTGATTATTGCCTGGATCTCCCCGACGGTGGCGGGCAAAAGGACCGCAGCCGGCGGATGGTGCCGTTTATCACCAAACGCCAGCTTGTTGCCCCAGACCTGGTTGTAGCTTTCCATTATCACCGGCTCTTGAGTTATGTACTCGGGGCCGACAATATCTTCGAGGGCCTTATATTCTTCTTTAGTCAGCTTCATTTTCAGTCTCCTCACCTGCTATTCCCGGTAATTCCGCTAAATGGACTTTTGCACCAGTTCGATGATATCCAGGACCTCGATTTTATCACCGATCTGCTTGGCGGCATCAAGGAAATTCCGCTTGCACCAGGGACAGGCGCTGACAATGGCTTCCGCGCCGACGTACTTGGCTTCCCTGAGCCTTTCAGAACCAGTCCATTTTGCAAAATCCGGGTAAGAGTCGATCACCCCGCCTCCGGCCCCACAACACCACGCGTATTCGCGGATGCGGTACATTTCCATAAAATTCAAGCCCGGGATGCTCTTGATGATGTTCCTGGGAGCATCGTAGACTCCATTGTTGCCCCGGCGGTATTTTTTCGGGGGGTCATGCAGCCACATCAGCATACCGGGGGCTTTAAACTCCCTGCCATTCCAGTGTATCCAGGGTTCCCCCAGCCGGCCCAGGTGGCATGGATCGTGGTAGGTCACCTTTATCGGCACTGATTTTTTCAATTGCAGCTTTCCTTCCTGGATTAATTTTTCGAGGTACTGGGTGATATGATAGACCTCGACTCCCAGTTTTTTGCCGACCTTGTCATAGAGCACCTTATACGTGCCGTAACAGTCCGCACATGGTGTAACCAGTACTTTCACGCCCGCCGTTTTCATAGCCTCTACGTGATGCTCCGCGAACTTGGTCAGTTCTCCGTCATAGCCCAGTTCATAGGCCCGGCCGCCACAACAGGACTCATCTGCCCCCATGATGCCGATGTCCACGCCAGCCTGCTGGAGCAAGGTCAAACCAGCTCTGGCTATCGGCCACAATTCTTCGTCATAGGAATAGCGGCATCCGGTAAAATATAATACTTCGGCCTTTTCCCGGGTGACCCATTTCACATTCAATCCGGATGCCCAATTACCCCGCTCGGCGCGGGGTTTTAGCATCATGTTATCTTCTCCGCGGAGGCTTCTGATAAACGGTTGGTGCTGGGGCAGTAAATACCCTTCATCGACACATTTAATCCTGAGTTCCTGCATGTGCTGCAAAGGCTCCAGGTCCTGCTGTACCTTGCAGGAGATGTCACAGGAGCCGTCCATGAGGCATTTATACACTACATCCAATAAAGTATCATCAATCTCAATTTTTCCCTGTAACAGCGAATAGGAAATATTGTACTTGCCGCCGGCTGCGTAGGCATGCCAGTTGTACCTGGCCGCGGATGGACAACCCTCCATAAAATCAAAATTCTTCATGAACCGCCAGGGTATATACTTGCAGTACGAGCAGCGGGTACATCTCTGCATGTCATGTTTAAAATCTTGCCAGGCCATATAAGGTCCTCCTTGTTTCGGTCAATTAAAAGCATAATTTCCCCGGGTTGAGAATGCAGTTAGGGTCAAAAATATCTTTGACCTTCCTCTGCATCTCTGCGGTATCGCGGGCTCGCCGATAAGCCACTTCGACCCATCTGCCGTACGGCCGTGAAAAGAAGGCACCTCTTTCTTCCAGACGGTCCACGGCTTCAGTCTCGAACTTTCTGGTCAGATTTGATTCAGCCTGACTTGCAGGGTTATAGTAGAGATTGAACTCACAGTGGCAACTGGTACCCTGGACTACGGGCTGAATATAAACTCCGATATTGCTGGCGGGGAATCCCTGCTGCTGTGCCAGTTCGGATATTGCTCCGGCAAACCCGGGAGTATTTCCCTGGGTGGTTAAAAAGAAGACATCTGCGAAGCCGCCTTTAAACCTCAGCTTCCAATACGGCTCAGGTGACGGCAGAGATAAAAGACGAGAAAATTCTGCCGCGTTAACCCCGGAGGCATCAGTATGCAGGTCCAGACCGTAAGACCCCGCCAGCTCTCTCAAATCAGATTCCAGGTACTGTACCTTTTCCTCGGGCAGAGGGCCGTAACCTTCGCAGCTTACGAACATGACCCAGGCGGGTAGGCTATCACGCAAAGCGGCTATCTCCCGGGGAGTGTGACGCGTGAGACAGGCCAGGTTAAGTCCATTCAAGATAAAGATGTTGCCGGTAAAGCGAATGCGGGTCAAGTAGTAGCTGAGCTGGATCAAAGGCTCAAGACTGGCGCTGGTAATAAAGAAAGCACGGCTCAACTTGGATAAAAAACGGCATTTCAAGGACATCCAGGTCACGATGCCGATAGTCCCCTGAGCCCCCGATACCAACCTCTGCGGGTCCATCTGGGTCGGGCCGAAGGGGCTAATCTGGGCTTTGCCGATTTCCCATTGTTCTTTCAGCGTATCCGGTCCGGCTGCCTCGCCGGTCCTCATTTTATCCCCGGTCCCGAAGACAATTTCCGTGCATAACATCGGGTCAGTGCTGTCAAAGTGAACGCCCGGCATCAAAATGGGGTCGCGCTCCAGAACACTGGCTAACACTGATTTGGAACTGCGAGGAGATAGAGGTATATAAGCACACATCCCGGACTTGGCAAGCTCAGATTGCAACTGGTTAAAAGTTACTCCTGGCTCCACAATGGCTACCCGGTTCGCTGCATTTACCCGAATAATTTTATTCATTCTTCTCAGGTCAACTATAACCGCTCCCTCAGCGCTTGGCACTGTACCTCCCCGGAAATGGGGAGGCCCGGAGCTTACGGGGACAAGGGGCACTTTATTTTCGTTTGCCCACCTGACAACTCCCTGTAACTCATCGATATCAGCCGGTCTAACGACACAATCCGGTGTTTTTTGAGAAACGAAACCGAATCCTCCGGAGTATTCTTTCAATATATCCGGGCTTTTCAGAACGTTTCCTTGGCCGACCATTTTTTCAAGATCATCTTTGACCATTCTTGACCTCCTTATTTCGAGGAATCAGATGTTGGCTCCAAGTTAAGGGAAATGTTCTTATGACAACAAGATGGCGGCGATTATTTGACTATCTCCTTTAATCTGTTCGTAAAAGCCGGCAAAGCTGCCTTCCAATCGGCCACTATACCATAATGAGCCATTTTAAAAATGTTAGCTTCTGGGTCTTTGTTAATAGCGACGATAACTTTGGAGCTAAAGCAGCCGCTCATGTGCTGGCTGGCTCCGGACAAAGCTACCGCGATATATAAATCAGGGCTGACAATCTTACCAGTTATTCCGATCTGCTGACTGTCCGGGATCCACTTGGCGTCACACGGTGCCCGAGTAGCCCCCACCGCCCCGTGTAATAATCCGGCAATCTCCTCCAGTTGTTTGAAGCCATCGGCACTACCGATGCCCCTGCCACCAGCCACCACCACCCTGGCATCTTCCAGCTTGATACCTTTGGTAGTCCCGACTTTTCTTTCCACGACCCTGGTCTTGATAGATCCTGTATCTATTTCCGCTTTGATATTAATTACCTGGCCTTGGAGAGTTTCGTCTTTAGCTGGCGGAGCCATAGCCTTGATTCTGACGGCGGCTATCTGCAGGTCCGTGTCACAGACCTGAACCGCCTGAGCGTTACCGCCGTAGACCGGCCGGGTCATCAGCAACCGTTTAGTAGCAGGGTCTATCTCTAACGCCATACAGTCCATGGTAGCTCCGGTATTCAGGCGAAAGGCTAACCACGGTGCCAGGTCACGGCCGGACGAAGTCTGGCCTAAAAGGATGATTGCCGGGAGTGCCTGCTGGACTATTTTTTCCATAATCATTAAATAAGGCTCGGTGGCGTATTCTTTTAAAGAAGGGTCATCTACTACGTAGACTTTATTGGCCCCGTAGCTAATGGCTTCCTGAGCCATTGCGCTGGTGCCACTGCCGATGAGAACGGCGTTTAATTCCTGTCCCAGTTCTACGGCCAGGCGGCGCCCCGCGCCTAATATTTCAGTGGCTATCGGGGCTAACCTGCCATCAGTGACTTCACAATAAACCAATATACCCGCGTTCGCAGACATATCGTTATCTCCCTCGATTTTCAATAAATCAGATACAACCTACCGGAACATTAGATGACTTTTATTTCTTTTAGTTTGGTCACAAGGTTCACCGCTTTTTCCGCGGGGCCGGCGCCTCCCAGCATTTCACATTTACTCTCGTGAGTCGGCCTATCCATTTGAGTCATCGTAAAGCGGTTGGTATTACCGGTTTCGATTCCCAGTTCCCGGGCATTCCAGGTAGTTATGGGCTTTTTCGCGGCGGACATAAATGCCTCTACGCCGGGTTCACGCAGAGTGCCCACCTCAAAAGTGGTGGTAACCACCGAAGGAGTGGGAGTTTCGATTACCTCGTAACCATCGGTTGAAGCCTTTTCAACTCGAATCTTGTTGCCTTCAAGCTCCATTTTACGAGCTGCTGTGATGCAGGGGATGCCGAGTATACAGGCGATACCTGTGCCGACCTGTCCGTTATTGGTATCGGCTGCTTGCAGACCGCATAAGATCAGGTCGTACTGCCCCAGTTTCTTAATAGCCGCGGCAATGGCGCTGGCCGTAAGGTAGGTGTTGAACTCCCCGAAAGACTCATCCTGTAAGAGGACCAGCTGGTCGGCTCCGGCAGCTAAAGCCGAGTTCACTACAGTCTTAATGAGTTTTTTCCCAAGGCTGATTACAGTTACCTGAGATTCTTGAGTGTCTTTTATCCTGAGCGCCGCTTCGAGGGCATTCTCGTCGAAGGGGCTTAAAACCGGCGGCGTTGCCTTCGGCGGAATGGCCGATTTAAGTTGAGAGTCAATGTGAAAAAGGGACAACGGGATTTCCGGATCAAGCACCTGCTTCATACAAACAACGATATTTTTCAAAGGGGGTCTCCTTATTTACTTTACCCTTTTTCATTCTTGCACTAATCGTTAATTTTATTAGATAACCATATTAAATGTCTACGCTTTTCCAACTCCCGGGATTTCTAATGATTCGAAAACCAGCTCGGCGATATCTCTAATTTTCAATGATCCCTCCACCTCTTTAGCTTTGGCGGCATCCTCGAACATCTGCAGGCAGAAGGGACAGGCGGTGGCTATAAACCGCGCTTTAATACCTATCGCCTGGTTCAGACGCATCTCGCTAATTCTCTGCCCGATATCCTCCTCTAACCACATCCGGCCGCCGCCCCCTCCACAGCAGAAGCAATTTTTACGATTCTGTTCCATTTCCACCAAACGAACACCCGGAATGCTCTGTAAGACTTCTCTGGGCGGCTTGAAGATGTCATTATATCTCCCGAGATAGCAGGAATCATGGTAAGTGACGACAGCATCTCTGGGCTGATTTATCTTCAGCCTGTTTTCACTGATTAAACCGGTGATAAACTGGCTGTGGTGGACTACCTCGAACTGTCCTCCCGAGCGGGGGTATTCATTTTTCAGTGCCTGGTAACAATGCGGGCAGGCCGTCACGATTTTCTTGATATTGTAGCTCGAAAAAAGCTGGATATTATTCATAGCCACTATCTGAAACAGGTGTTCGGCTCCCAGGCGACGGGCTGGGTCGCCACAGCACATCTCCTCCCCGCCGAGGATACCGAAATTCACGCCGGCCTGCTTCATCAGTTTCGCTACAGCCTGAGTGACTTTAAGACTCCGATCTTCCAGGGCACCCGTACAGCCCACCCAGTAGAGAACATCTACATTGCTGTCATCTTCGATTATTTTAATATCCAGCCCTTCTGCCCAATCAGTTCGGGCATACATGCTTCCTCGCCAGGGGTGGCCTCTCACTCTCAGGTTTTTTAAAGTATCTCTCGCGGTCTCGGTTAAAGCTCCCAACTGGAGATGCCGCCGCAAATCAATTATTTTAACCATCTGCTCATTTTCGGAAGGACATACTTCCTGACAGGCCAGGCAGGTGGTACAGGCCCAGATTCCGTCCTCGCTGATGATATCACCAATCAATGTCTTCTCTTTTTCTATGAGAGAACTGGCAGGCTCGGCATCGGCTTTCTCGACGGCCGCGACAGTAATCGCCGCCATTTTATCCCTCAGCAGACCAGGGCCTGTCTCCAGTAAATGCTCTTTAATGTTTAAGATTAGCTCTCTGGGTAAGAGGGGTTTGCCGCTAAGCTGGGCAGGGCAAACCATATGGCACCTGCCGCATGATGTACAGGCGTAGGAGTCGAGCAGTTCTTTCCAGGTGAAGTCACTGACTTTCGATATTCTGAAAGTCTCGGGTTGTTGCAGGTCGATGGGTCTGAGAGACCCTTTGGAGTTCAGGTTTTTAAAGAATATATTGGCAAACGAAAAGATGGGATGGAGGTGCTTCGAGCGAGGGGCGTAGATTAGAGCACCGAGTAGAATAAGG
>CAZXYV010000033.1:10007-12104 GCA_964645025.1 uncultured Dehalococcoidaceae bacterium
GGGATGGAGGTGCTTCGAGCGAGGGGCGTAGATTAGAGCACCGAGTAGAATAAGGTAATTGAGCCACCAGAGACTTCTGTATACCGTTGCTAAACCATCCTGGGGTACACCTGCACCGTTCAAGAAGTGAGCGAAGGCAACTCCTATGGGTGGCCAGGAATCCGGGATGCCGTAAGCGGCATAGCCGAAGCCCTCAATGCAATAGTGAAGCGCCATAAGGCTTACAATCACCGTAATGAGCAGTGGCTGAATTATTCTTTCTGAGGTGGTTTGCTCTCTTTTTAACCTCTTAGGCTTGATAATATATCGTTTGATAACTACCCAGGCCATAGCTATGATGACAAGTATTCCAGCGACGTCTAATATTGAGAAAAACGCTGTTTCAAAGCCGCTGCTACTTATTACCGGGAATAGACCAAACCCTGACCCCAGAAAAATGAATACGATGTAAGCTATAAAGAATATACCGAGCCCCCAGAACATGAAAGCATGTCCGAGCGAAGCCGGGTCTTTGAGAGTTAGAGTTTTTAGGTTACTCGACTGGGTGACGACTACAGTCAGCATCTTAAAAAGGCGGTAAGCCAGCCGGTTAAAGCGATTTTCCGGTCTCCCCAGCCTTAACAGGCGTATCAGAAAATACCCCCTTTTGGTAAACAGACCCAGGGCAATAGTAAATAAAACCCAGAATATAACATTTCCAGGAATGCCCAGATAATTTGCAGTTAACGGTGACATCTGATTACAACCTTATCCTAAGCCGCAGTTTGCTGAAAAACCCTACAAATACTCCCGTCGATCCAAGACATCACGGTTAAGACGAAAACCATTCCAGTCACCTGGACCCCGTTCCCTGAAATTGTTCCTTGAACGTAGTCAGTTAAAGCGGGACAATTAAGCCTTTATAAAAAGTGTTCACTTTCTCGGCGATGGCCCAGCGCCCTTGCGTTCTTATTATAACCTTTTTTGCCTCTAATGTCTTAAAGTAAAACTCTTTACCGTCCTTGAAACAAACTATCCTTGCCGGCCTTTTCATCCCCTCGCTTTTCAAAACGCGGTAACTCGCGGTCGCAACCGGTTTGGGAGAAATCAAAGCTCTCATTTTAGGCACCCTATCATATGAAAGGCCCAGTTTCAGGGGAGTAAAACAATAGGATAATATTACTAGGAATCAATGGGCTTAAGAGGGGTATCAGACACCTTCAATCTTGACAAAAATTATAAGTTGAATATATTATTAATAAACCTTAATTTGTAAAGGAATAACTGCGTCATTTCCCCGCATAACGGTGACATAGGGAGGTGATAAAAACACGTCTTGGATAAGTGAAGCATATTCACTACGGAAAAAAAAACGGAAAAGGAGTAAGCAAAAATGAAAAACCTATTCTTCGCGCTGGTAGCCGTTATAGTGGTCGGTGCTTTGATTTTAGGCGGTTGCGCCCAGAAAACTCCAGCCACAACCACAACCACCTCAAAACCACCGTCCACCACGACCACGACGCCATCCCCAACCACCCTACAACCAAAATACAGCGGCACCCTGAAAATAATTTTGAGAAACCCTCAGCCGATACTTGGGAACCCTTCCGAAGCAAACAACCCCCAGAGGGTAATTGAATGCTGTTTCGATTTTCTGGTCCGTTACGACACGAACTACAATTTCTATCCGCGGCTGGCTGACTCGTGGGATATCGCGCCGGATGGCAAAAGCATTACTTTCCATCTCCACAAGGGTATCAAATTTCATGACGGCACCCCTTTCAACGCTGCCGCCGTTAAAGCCAACCTTGAAGTCTATGCCCCGGGCGGTGTCCGCACCCCGTCCCTGAAGCAGATAGCATCCTATGACCTGATTGATGATTATACCATTCGTCTCAATCTTAAAAACTTTGATAATACCCTCATGATTGATCTGGGTGATGGGGCTGGTTTTATGTGTTCGCCCACCGCCATGGCCAAACAAACGACCCCGGAAAACATGGCCAAGGACCATGTGGTGGGGACCGGTCCGTTCATGTTCTCCAGTTTCGAGAAAAACCAGAATATCAAATACGTCAAGAACCCCAATTACTACCAAACAGGCAAACCGTACCTGGA
>CAZXYV010000034.1:0-12091 GCA_964645025.1 uncultured Dehalococcoidaceae bacterium
CAAGCTTAAACACAACCCGTAATAAAGGAATGATTGCACCACCAATATCGACAGGTCAGCTTCATCAATGTTAGCCACCTTCGAAGCCCAAAAAGATACTCCCCAACACGTTTAAATCGGGGTCAGTCATCACTACACATTACAAGCAAAGGTTGCCCAACAATTTACTTTTGCTTTACTTTTAAGACCAGCAGGTGCAATAAAACAATTCCCGGAATATCGTGAGTTTAAAGGGTTCCGGTGATTTGTCCTATTTTTAATGACTACATAAGAACTAGGTTTTTTCTGCCGCGGCATTCAGCCCTGCCAGGCGACCAAAAGTCCAGGCCCTACTATGCGTGAGTCCAGGAGTAGTGGTTGGATATACATTCCCCCCGAAGAAAGAACCGGAAACATTGCCAGCCGCGAACAGCCCCGGGATAACTTGCCCCCCGATATCCAGTACCTGTAAGCTGGCGTTGACCTTTAGTCCGCTCAGGATGACCATATAGCGGGCTTCCATTTTACAGGCGTAAAAAAGAGGTTTTTCGATTGTCGTCAAACGGTCGGGGTGTTTACCAAAATCAAGGTCCTGCCTGTTCTGCGCCAGCCGATTGTACCTGCCCACGGTTGACCTCAAAGTCTCAACCGGTACCTCCATCTTCCGCCCCAGTTCTTCGATCGTCGCCGCTTTCAATACGTTCCCATTGGTGAGAGCCTCATCAAGTTGTTTCGGGTCCCACAGCCAGGTGGGTGGCCCCATGTTTTTACAGCACTGACTGCGCATTATCGGTATCTCCTGGTTATACTTGGCATCCCAGACAGCCCATGCCTGGCCGCCCGGTTGCCGCAAGAGCTGGTTGCATTCGTAGCCCCAGGGCAGGTCTTCATTCATGAACCGCTCGCCATTCAGGTTCACGTAAAGCCACGGCTGGCGGGCCAGGTTGAAAAGCCCGCGCTCGGCCCAGGCCGCCCAATCAAAAAGCATGGCGCAATGGGGAGTATCTTCCATGGCTGCGCCGATTTCCATGCCCATTTTATGTCCGTCCCCGGTATTCAGGCCACCTTCATAAGAGCATTCAAGGCCGCTTATCGAGCCCCAGCTGAAATACTTCTCCACCATCCGGCGATCGCCTCCATAATCCCCGGTGCAGAGCACTATCGCCTTCCTCGCATCGAATTGGATATAATCTCCACGGGCGTCCCTGGCGATGACGCCGGTGACCTTGCCTTTTCCTTCTCTGAGCAAGCGTACTGCTGGCGTCTCGTAATGAAAATCTACCCCGAGCCTCTGGCCGTTGCTCTGTAACATCTTTGCCAGAGTTACCTGGCGCTCCGGCATGAAGACATGGATTAAAGGATAGTTCGGGAAGTACCATGGTTTCGTGGTCGGATCAAGGAATACCTGTATTTTGGCTTCGTCAGCCATGTCCAGTAGCCAGTCCATGACTTTATCACAATTATCTGCCCATAGCTTGACCAATTTCTGGTCGCTCCTGTAGGCTCCGAATTCCATTATGGTAGAGATGACCTTATCTTTGTCAATTTTAATCCCCGCTTGTTTCTGTAACCGGCTGGCGATGGCGGCATTATGCAGCCCGCGGACATTGTAAGTCGGCCCCTTTTCCAGCAGTACGGTTCTGACCCCCGCCTCCGCCGCCGAAAGCGCTGCCGTCAGCCCGGCTATGCCGCAACCCACAACCACAACATCAGCCGTTATGGTCTTTTTAATATCCATTTCCATGGAGCCTGTGCCTCCTTTATCAATACTCGCCGCGACGGAATCCAATCCCCTTTTACTGGATAGCGGGACCGGCCGGCTCTGGAACTTTAAGGAGAATCAAATCAAGAGAGGGGGCCTGCGCCCCCTCTCTGGAATCCTTGGCTCTAATAATGATTACTTCTTCACCCAGATATCGGCTGATTCATACCAGCCCGAGGTACGATTGGTATGGAAAGCAAAATTATTAACCACGCCGGGCCGGTACACGCAGAACGGTGCATCGCCCGAGAAGGGAACTGCGATGCACTGATCGTACATGAGCTTCACGATGGCTTTAAACTGTGCGGCACGCGACGCATCGTCAGACTGGACAGCCAACTGGTCCCACATATTCTGCCAGCCGGTTGGTCTATAGAAGCTGACGAAGTTTGTGGCGTCGCCCCAGCGGGTGAGATAGTTCAGTAGATTATCGGGCTGCGGGAAGCCGGGGTAGAGAATGCCTTCCCACCCGTTCCTCTGCAGAGCCGTAATCCTGGCGACATCCGCAACATCGGTGGTGACAATAAACCCTGCATCTTTAAGGTAGGTCTGTATCGCCTGCAATGTGTCTTTGCGCGCTCTGACATCGGTAACCAGCTTGGTTTGAACACCATTGGGGTAGCCAGCTTCAGCCAGTAGCTGTTTTGCTTTGGCCACATTATAATCACGGGGCTGAAGAGTGGAGTCATAGTATGCATCTTTGGGCATCGCCATTTGAGTAAGAGGCGTGTAGGCTCCCATCCCTACCCCTGCCGCATGGCCTTTCTTATCGATAGCATACTCCAATGCCTGGCGTACCTTAAGATCGGCAAAAGGCGATTTCGGGTTGTTACCGTCAGGAATGAGACTGTGCATCCACATCACGCCCGTCTGCTGGATTTTATAGCCTTCCTTGGTCAGTGTCTGGGCGTCTATGGGGTCGATGTTCTGTTCGAGGTCTAACTCTCCTGCTTTGAAAGACATGATGGCCACGGTGATATCGGTGATAGCTTTATAGGTGATGGAATCAAGGTATGGCTTGCCTTTCTGCCAGTAATTGGGGTTCTTGGCTCCCTTAACAAAGCCATCCCGCGCCCAGCTGTCAAACTTGAACGGTCCGGTCCCTACGGCACGTTCCTGGGGCGTCTTTCCGTTTTGCATCGCCGCTGGCGATGCCATCAGACCGATAATTGATTGACCCAGACGCACCAAAAGGGTGTAATCAAACGAAGAGAGATTCAAACGAATTGTGTTTGCGTCGATAATATCATATGAGGTTATTTTCTTCAGGACATCAGAGCCGGCAAGGTTGGCCGCCAGTACCTGTTGCAGGTTGTATTTAACGGCATCGGCGTTGAATTCCGTGCCATCGTGGAACTTGACACCTTTGCGTAAATTAAAGGTGATGCTTTTATAATCCGGGGCGATTGTCCAGGACTCGGCCAGCCACGGGAAGATCTTCTCATTTTCATCGGTCCTGATTAGAGGCTCAAAAAATGGGTGAATAAGCGAATATCCGGTGGGTATATCGATGGGGGCGCCCATGGTAGGTATGCCGAGGTTCGAGCTCCAGATAAAGCTTCCGCCTAACTGTTGCGGAGCTGTTAACGGCCCCCACACGGTCGAGGGTAGCACCGATGTTGTCGCAGGTGTTGACGTCGCCGGTTTGGTAGCTGCCGGAGATGTTGACGTCGCCGGTTTGGTGGCTGATGTGGTACAAGATGCCAGCATAAATATGGTTAATACTATTAGCCATATAATACTGAACTTGCCTTGTAACAACTTTTTCATTCTCTACTCCTTACTAAATTCGTTTTCGTGTTCATCGTCAATGCAATATTTTACCTGGCCTACCTCCTCTCTTGAGCTACCCGGTTAAAGCTCAACAGCTCGGGCTTTTTACTCTCGCCACTACGTGAAGTTTTCTCGTGTTTTCTATATTTTTATTAATAATATTTACCGTATATGAAACATAGCAGATGGTGCCGTACTTGTCAAACATAGTAATTAAAAGGTTCTGCTCAATCTTGGTGGCTCTATTTTCCAGCGTACCTCACCCCCTTTGTCCCCCGCTCCAAATATGATTGTTTTTAAGACTCTGAGTAAGCTATTTGGAACGGGGGAGAGTTTTAGACAGCAACCAAGATTAAATAAAAGGAATTAAATTGAGCGGTATTTCACTCTTCCGCTTTTCCTGACAGGCTTAACAAGGTAATTGACGGCGCCTTCCGCTTTGTACTATCATGAGGGCAAAATATCATCCATGGTTAAAAATTCCAGTTTTTGCCTGCGCGTGAGGCCAGACCGTATCAAGTGGAGAATTGAATGACCACGTACATCATACGCCGTTTGTTTCTGGGTCTTATCACCATCATACTGATTACTATAATAATTTTTCTCGTGATGCGTCTGTTACCCGGTGACCCTTTGGTTTTGTATATCAGTCAGAATGAGGTGGGAAATATAACCCCCGAACAAATGCAGGCATTGAAGCATAAGTATGGTCTGGATAAAAATTTACCGATGCAATATGTTGACTGGATGGGTAATGTCCTGCACGGCAATCTAGGGTTATCGATCTTTTATAACGTGAAGGTGGGCGTCCTCATTAAAGAGCGTTTCCCGATAACTGTACATCTGGGGGTTATGGCCTTTGTTATAGGCAATTTTTTCGGTATTTTTGCCGGCGTGGTCTGCGCTTTAAGACGAGGTAAGTGGATTGACACCGTCATCACATTCCTGGCGAATATAGGCATTACCATACCCGCTTTCTGGGCCGGCATCCTGCTAATCTATTTGCTGTCTCTTCAACTCAAATGGCTACCAACCACCGGTTACACCTCTCCTTTTACGGATTTCTGGATGAGCACCAAACAAATAATCATGCCGGTTTTCTGTATGTCCCTCTTCACCATAGCCGCGCAATGCCGCCAGGCCCGCTCATGTATGCTTGAAGTCATACAGCAGGACTATATCCGTACCGCCTGGTCCAAAGGCCTAAGAGAGCTAATGATAATTTTCAGGCACGCCATTAAAAATGCTCTTATTCCCGTGATAACGGTGATGGGCCTCCAGGTAGGCATCATCTTTGGCGGTTCGGTGCTTATTGAGACTGTCTTTAATATTTCTGGCGTCGGCCGGTTGATGACCACGTCTTTATTACAGCATGACTTCATGGTCGTTCAGGCGGTGGTTCTCATCATGGCTACTGCGGTCGTACTGGCTAACCTGGCGGTTGATATCTCCTACGGCTGGCTTGACCCCAGGATCAGGTACGACTAAGGAATTTAGATATGAGTAATGAGTCGG
This sequence comes from uncultured Dehalococcoidaceae bacterium, assembly GCA_964645025.1. GTDB lineage: Bacteria > Chloroflexota > Dehalococcoidia > Dehalococcoidales > RBG-16-60-22 > Fen-1077. Next base: position 5,030 of record CAZXYV010000034.1, read on the forward strand.
GAACGGCCGCGCCAGCTGGTGCCGGGATATTTTCGGAGGCACCACCTAAACGCAGTGAGATCAGGCGCATACTATCCATCTTCTTCGGGCGCCCGCTGCCGGTCATCGGGCTGGTTCTGATTGTCCTTCTGATAATCATGGCCATTTTTGCCCCCCTGCTGGCCCCTTATGACCCTTATAAGATGGATATCGTAAATAAATTACAGCCACCCAGCCTGAAACACTTCCTGGGTACCGACTCTCTCGGCAGGGACACCTTAAGCCGGGTTATTTACGGCTCCCGAACTTCGCTGATTGTCGCCGTTGTAGCCATCACCATATCGGCGGCGGTGGGTATATTTCTGGGTTTAGTAGCGGCCTATTTTGGCGGCGCGGTGTACCACATTATCATGAGATTCATCGATGCGTTGATGGCCTTCCCTATGCTTGTGCTTGCCCTCCTTATCGCGGCCCTGCAGGGTGGTGGTATTAGGAGTATCATCATCGCTCTGGGTATTGCTATGATATCAGCCCCATGCCGCCTGATGTGCGGCGTTGCCCTGTCCATCAAGCAGAATGAATATGTGCTGGCAGCCCGGGCTATAGGCATGAGTAATATCCGCACGATGTTCGGACACATTTTACCTAACGCTTTTCCACCGCTTCTGGTCATGCTTACGATCGGTCTGGGGGCAACAATTCTGGCGGAAGCCGGGCTAAGTTTCCTTGGTGTTGGCATCACGCCACCCACGCCGGCCTGGGGCAGTATGGTGAATGATGGCTATAAGTTCCTGCTTACCAGCCCTGAGTTATCCTTTGCGCCCGGCATAGCGATTATGCTGGTAGTCTTCGGTTTCAATATGGTGGGCGATGGCCTCCGGGATGCACTTGACCCCAGGCTCAGAGGCACGATTTAGCATACTCGGATTAAAGCCACCCTGCCGTGTTATACCTTGCTGTTAATTACATAAACCCCGATGGAAGCTAGACAAAAGGGAAACATAGTACTTTGAATTCTTGGATATTATCATTTGTTAAGTAGTGAGTGGGTTTTATACCAGATTTTCATATAACTTTCATCTTTCTTTCATTGACATTAGACTATAATAAGATATTTAATGAGGTGGTCAATTTGTACGTAACTTTAAGAAACAATTATTGCTGATATAATAATATTTTCCCTGGCTTATAGAGAAATTAAAAACAGAAAAAGAAGAATGCTATTTAACTCGGGTAGGCAATTTGATGTAAATCAGTCTATCCATGCTATAAGACTAATCCTTTAACTGAAGGAGAGAACGTTATGGGAAAAAAATTAAAGGAAAAAATCTGCCTAGTACTAGTATTACTCATAACTGTATCGTCGATTATCATCGGTATACCTATGAAGAGTCACGCCGCAACTACTACCTTTGGTCTTAACAATGGGAACAACACCCGGAATGAGAGCTCCAATATTCTAGATGCGATGAGATTTCAAAATAATGCAGGTACAGGAACATTGACCAAACTTGAAATCCTCTTTAACGATACCACACCTAATGGCAAGGTAAGGATGGGAGTTTTTTCCGATAACAACAAGAAACCGGGTGGTCGGCTCCTTGATGCCGGTGAGGCCAACGTTACTAATGGCTGGGTATCCATAAGTAGTCTGAATCTACCGGTAACACAGAACACCTATTACTGGCTGGCGTTTGTTCTAAAGAATCAAAATGGAGTCAAGTATCAGACCGGGCAATCAACAGGTTCGCACTACTGGGTTGGCTATCGCTACGGAACGCTCCAGGGACAATTCAGCCTATTTCGTGCCAGCTACAACAGCAGCCCGTACGTGATGCGGGCGACAGTAACCTCAAGCGGAAGCACTCCACCCACGATTACGGTAAACGACTTCCCTAACTACCGGGTATTCCAGCGCAACATCGACGGAACACCTAAGAATGTGACTATCAGCGGAACTTATTCAAATATGGACTGGAACCACGTGGAGGCGCGTATCCTGCAGCATGGTACTGACACTCCGAGGGTAGACTGGACGACAATCGATACAACACCAGGCGGAGGAACGTTCTCCGGTAGCCTTCTTGTTCCCCAGGGAGGCTGGTATAACGTCGAAACTCGTGCCCTTGACAACGCAGGGTCCGTGATTGGCTCCATTCGGGGCACAAATAAGTGGGGAGTGGGTATGATCATTCTCTGTATAGGCCAGTCCAATATGTCGGGCCATGGCCTGCCACCATATACAACCGTCACCTCCGACCTTGCTGTAAATTACAGCAACGAGGGAGTATGGGAGCACCTGGCCGACCCCTATGATAACGATAGTCCAACTGGTGCGGTTGACAACGACAATGCTTCTGCCAGGGGTTCGATGGTTCCGGCTTTAGCTAATTCACTGCTCCAGACATTCAACTTCCCCATTGCATTCGTGCCATCACCTAAAGACGGCACGAATCTATACTCACAATGGTCATATCGCAACCCGTCTAACCACTATGATACGACCACGCTCTATGGCCAATCGATAACTAAAGCGCAAAAAGCTGGCGGGGTCGAGCTTATTGTCATGCATCAAGGTGAAGCGGATACCAACGCTCATCGTACTACAGCCCAGTATGAGGCGGATTTCGCCACGCTAATTGGCCACTACCGCGAAGATCTCTACGCTGCCATTCCTATCTTCATCTGTCAGCTGGGGACTATCGAATTGGGGACAAATACCCGCACTGATGCGGATGTCTTGGCAGTTCGTGACGCGCAACACGACCTCGACAACGGCGTGATGAACATCTTCATGGCTGCAACGGCGATGGACCAGCCACGGCTTGATTCGGTTCATTATACCTGTCAAGGCCTCAATGCTATCGGTGAGCGTATAGCGCAAACGATCAAGTATTACTTTAAGGCAGCTTCATATTACAGGGGCCCAGCTATTGCTTCTGCTAGCTTTACCGGAAATCGTAGCACAATCGATGTGCAAATTATTCACCGAGGTGGAAACGACTTCACACCTATCAACGGTATAACGGGATTCTCCGTGCTCAGTGATGGTTCACCGGTGGGCATCAAATCGGCGGAGCGCCTTGATGCCAAGCAGATCCGCTTGACACTCGCTTCTGTGGTACCAGAGGGCGCTACAGTGAAGCTGAGATATCTTCGGAACTCGAATCCCGACACCAGTTTTCTTGTTAAAGACAACTCATCTCTTGCGCTGCCGCTCGAGAACACGACAACTGACATTACAGTTCACTAACAAGCTTCAGCTATAGAGTTTATAATTGTCTATTCAGATGTCATGTCTTCTGACCTGTCGCCGGGTCGGGGTAGCGGCATACGGTAATTCCTCTTAGCGTTTGGTTATGGTGAAGTTGGCGTCGCTGGTATCGGCCACCGCCTTGTTAGAGGTGCTGGTGATTCTGATGCGGTAGTCATTTCCCGAAGTCTGACTGATGGGGATGGACCAGCTGTAAGAGCCGCTGCTAGCAGCGACGTTAAAGGTTATGGTTCTCACCGGACTGCCCGCCTTGAGAAGCTCGACCTTAACATAGCCAGCAAGGTTGGTCACACTCCAGGTGATAGAATGTTTAGTACCCACGACCCAGGACTGACCGCCGTTAGGCGAGGTGACGGTTATGGAGGGTGGGCTGAAATAATTTTTAATGTTTTCCACCATAGGTATACTACTTTGATTCATCGTAACCAGCTGGCCATCGTACATCGTTATCCAGCTCCCCTGTGAAGAGGCTGTGTATTGTGAAGCTAATACGGAATACATTGTTTTCGAGGTGTTGTAAAAATAATAGAGCGATTTCCCTTGACGATACCCCCAGAGATTAGTGCCGTCCGTCAAGAAGAAGTTCAACTGTTCGCCTGTACCTGGTATCTTATCGCATAGGCATTGAATGACGTGTCCCAAAGCAGGCTTAATATTATAATTGTAATCTTCCAGGGTTTGCAGCATAAATATAAAATATAGCTCGCTATCAATCCATTGCGATTGATCAGCTCCATATACAGGCAAGTTGGCAGCGAGGTAGTTAGACCTTATCAGTCTCAGGAGAGCGCTCTTATCAATAGTGCCGTTATGTCCCATAAGCCAATGCTTTCCATTTTTTACCCTTTCAAATGGATGTGGATTGGGAATGCCACACAACCCTGAAGAACAATTTCGGACATGCGAAACTGCTATGCGCGGGGTTGCGCCCGCAGCTTCAGTAACCGCGCCGTTAAAGAGATGATCACTATACGCTGGATCCTTTCCTCTATTTACAATTGGCTCGAAACTACCATCAGGATAATATCCGACACTCCAACCATCATCGTTGGTGTAACTCAGGTTCTTTAGTGAGTTGGTGTCCGTTACCAGTTGAGCCTGTATCACGGAGGCAGGAGCGTCTAGAGAAACGATACACCAGAAACGGCAATTATGGTCCGCATTTGTTATGGAAGACTCACCTCGAGCCAGAGATGCAGAAAGACCACACGCTGACGACGTCAGGATCAATATGACCAAGGCAAATACAGCGATGATACGAACAAATCTATAATTTCTGTTCTTCATATACCTACTACTGTTTATCTTATCCTGAGAGTAACAATAGTTGAGTGGGTAGTGCTGGCTGTATCTATCCCAGTGATGGTCAGCGTATAGGTCCCTTTTTGATACCGTCTCGTACTAACGCTAAGTGTAGAGCTTGCTCCGCCTGATGTCGGAGTGACCGGATTCTTACTGAAGGTGCCGGTGGCACCACCGGGTAGGCCAGTGACAGTCAGCTTTACCGGTAAGTTATAACCGTTAAGAGCGGTTAGCTTAACTGTATATGTTGTTCCCCATCCTGCATACACCGTTCGCGAAGATGGACTTACTGAGATGGAGAAGCCTGGAGGGGGGCTTGAAGATGTATTGAAACTCCGTTCCCCAGAAACGGACTCGTTCCCCACGCTGTCCACAGATGTCACCTGAAAATAGTATAAGGTAGATGCCTGGAGGTTGGCGAGAGTGACCTTATGGCTGGTGACCATTTGCCCGCTGTCTATAGAACTTGTGTAAAGCCCGGAACTGATTCCGTAATCCACTTGAGAATCGGAGGATTCATCGGTAGTCCAGGTAATATCCGCCGAGCTGCCTGTGATGTTAACAACCACAATGCTCGATAGCGCTGGTGGTCTAGTGTCCACTGTAACCATCGCTGTGCCACTCGCAAGATATGCATTTGTAGCGTCGGCGGCAACTTTTATGGCATATGTCCCGTCTACTGTGGATGTTACCGTCCAAGAAGCCCCTGCCGAGGCTTTACCTGCAATATTTCCCAGTGACTTCGTCGAATCCGCTGTGCTTAACCCCGACCCCGAAGGCAATGTGATGGTTGCTGTTACCCCGGTAGCTGTCTGGTCCCCCGAATTGGTAACTGTGGCCTGCACTGTAAAATTGCTCTGATTTGTCAGGCTCGGAGCTGAGACAGTAACCGATAGGGATGGCGCTTGCGGTGCTGACGTTAACATGCCGCTGTAAACAAGCGTATAAGGGCCGCCGTTGTAATTATCACGATATGCATCGTAAGTGACCATGTCGCCGTCAACATGGATCATAATGAAGGTACTTCGTGTCTGGGTGTTTCCCTTTCCCATAGAGTGTCCCGTATCAAGCTGCCAGACACCACTGATATTGACAGCGCTATAGCAGTGCGTGTGACCGTGAATGTAGGCGACGACATTCTTGCTCTTAAGCAGGTTCCAGAAGCGGTCGCGATGAACTGTGTACTTATCTAGACTATCCCCTTTGTGGCGTAAAACTCCATTATCGACATCGGGCTGGGGGTAAGCGGGCTCGTGACCAAAAATAAAGATGTGCGCCTTAGCGGTAGCGTTCAGGTCGGCAGCCAGCCAGTTGTACAAGGCATCAACGATGTCGCCATCCGTGCCGGTATCGCTGCTGCCATTATAGTATTCATTGAGCATGACGAAGTGTGAGTTCTCATAATCAAAGGAGTAAGTGGTCGCCACGCCATTGGGTGGGCCGGTATTGACAATATTAGGAGGGGTGGCACCGTTGGGGTCATAGTTATAGCTGCGCAGCCATGCCATATCGCTCGTGTCTACATTATGGTTGCCTACCCCAGGGTACCAGAGATAGTCCTGACCCAGGTATTTATCAATTGTCCAGTTCACGTTGGAAGGGGGATCGAGGTCACCCGGCGAGACCATAAAGGAACTCCCACTCAGTGCGGAGATTTTCTCGCAGACCCCGCGGAAATACTGCGAGGTATCGTATGTGCTACCAGTGTACCCGTGCATATCAGAGGTAACCACGAAGGTGAATTCATTATCTGCGACGCCAGTATCCTGAGCGAGGCTAGGTTGAGGTATCACGGTAGCTAGCAACATTGTTATGATGAGCAATAATGTCGCTAACCCGAGCCTTCTCTTCAATCGATTTTTCATTGTCGTGCCTCCTTAAATTAAGTGCAAATTACCATGCGGCTTCACAGTTTTTCCAAGATGCTTTCTTATACTTAATAATATCTTTCTTATTACCCAGCTACCTCGATGTACCCCATCAGAAGTGAGTTTAATCCGAACACTAACCATTTTCTTACCATTTTATAACAGTATCATATTATCGTTGCATACTTATGTCAATGAAAGAAAGATGAAAATGCATTTGTATACCCTTTCCATTAGAACAACTTGTTTGAGGTTTAGTCACAAAGAAGTAACTTGGGACATCTGAAGAAGTAGAAAAACGTAATTGTTTCTCTTTTCCGTGAAAAACCGTCCGCTCCGTCCTTAATGTCCGCTTTAGCTTTGAAAACGGCGGACAGTATTGCTGCACATCTTCAATACTGTCCGCCATAGCGCCCTTCCCTAGCTGGTTTTGGAATTATTATCGTCTTCGCCAAACACCAGGCGGCGGAGTTTCTCACGGTCTGCTTCCTGCTGACGAACATTTTGCCTGTTCTTTTCTTCCTGTCGCAGTTCGCAATAGTACTGCCAGTTCTCCTGGGTCGGCACATGCCCAACCGCCGCTCTGACCTTTTTTCTTTCCGCCTCTAACGTTTTCTCGAAAAGGGCTGCTAACATGCA
>CAZXYV010000035.1:0-12032 GCA_964645025.1 uncultured Dehalococcoidaceae bacterium
AGTCCACGCCCACCTCCATCAAACAGCGTTGGATACAACAAATGTCCAGATTGTTACCCGTAGCTCATTCAACTTAACCTATACTTTACATAAATATTAGTGGACTAAGTATCATTGTCGCTAGTTTCAAAAAGTAGGGCATTGTAAATACGGTAGAACATAAATCCGGGGAAAAATTATTATTCGGTGTATCTGAGGACAGCCTAGAGATACTTTCTGGTTTAACCAGCCTTGACACCGAAATAACGTAATGATTAGAATACTCTCAGACGGGTAGGGCGGTTCAGAGGAGGTGTTATGGCAGCGTGAATCGCTCGGTTTTCCTGCGGCTGCCCTCCAAGCAGGCTGTCGCGGGTTCGAGTCCCGTCTCCCGCTCCACCAGTCCAGGCGGTTTTCCCCGTTAATGTAAACACACCGCCATTCTTAGAATATTCGACATCATCAAGTTAGATCGCCAGATATTATATTTTAAAGTCCTTTTCCCGGAAAAAGTGTTATAATCAAGCTAGAAGCAGCATGAGTGTCGAAATAAATATTCCTCCGTCTTTACAGCCGTTTGCCAATGACGTCAGACAAATTCATGTCAGCGGCAGCACCGTCGCCGCTTGCCTCGAAGAACTGGTTAAACAGTACCCGCAGTTGAAGGTCAAGCTATTTACGAGGAAGGGCGTATTACTAAAAAGTATTAATATCTTTATTAATAGGGAGGCTGCCAATCCCGCGGGATTGGACAGGCCGGTGCGCGACGGCGATAAGATTCATATTTCATACCTGGTGATGGGCGGTTGAATAAGCACGGTAAATAAAATATATCGGATTTTTTATCAATACTGAACATAAATAGCGTTTAACTAGAGGAGACAAACATGGCCGAAAATACGGGTAAGTTACTGAGGGTAAATTTATCCAGTGGTGGAATATCGACAGAGACCGTCCCGGAGTCTATAGCTAAGGATTTTATCGGGGGAAGAGGGTACGGCATCAAGTATCTCTACCAGGAACTGGCTCCCGGTAGCGACCCACTCGGTGAGAAAAACAAGCTGCTGATACTCACCGGCCCGCTGGCGGGCAGCATGGCGCAGGGGGTTTCCCGCTGGATGGTCTGCTGCAAGAGCCCACTGACGGGCGCCTTTGCCAGGTCAGTCTGCGGGGCGGACTTCGGGGCGTGGCTGAAGTTCACCGGATATGAGATTATCATCATCGAAGGTAAGGCGGAGAAGCCGGTCTACCTCCACCTGACCGGTGAAGGTTGTAAGATTCTCGGTGCGCGTGAAATCTGGGGCAAGGACACTAAAGAGACCCAGGACTGGCTGAACCAAAGCCACGGTAAAAATACGCGGACGGCCTGCATCGGCCCGGCCGGGGAGAACCTGGTAAAGTACGCAGCCGTGGTCAGCGACCGCCGGACCGCTGGACGTTGCGGCACCGGCGCCGTAATGGGCTCGAAAAATCTTAAAGCCATCGCTATTACGGCGCAGCGTAAACTTTACCTGACCAACCCGGAGGCTTACGATAAGCTGGCCAGGGAACAGGTGGAAATCATCCGGAATAACAAAGGTTTTAAAAATCATAAAGAATGGGGCACCACCAGCACCCAGGACGTTACCAACGACATTGGTATTTACCCGGTACGGAACTTCCGCTACGGACAGCAGACCGACTATGAGCAACTGTCCGGAGAGGAATACCGTAAGCTAAGGACAGGAGACATCGGCTGCTATTCCTGCCCGGCGCGCTGCGGCAAAGTGCATACCGTCACCTCCGGCATTTACGCCGGGGCCCACAGCGAAGGGCCGGAATACGAGTCTATCTGGGCCTTTACGGGTCCGATTGAAAGCAATAGCATCGAAGCCAGCATCGCCGCCGACCAGCTCTGCGATGACCTCGGGCTGGATACAATCAGCACCGGCAGCAGCATCGGCTTTGCCTACGAGCTTTACGAAAAAGGGTTGCTCAAAAAATCGGACACCGACGGACTGGAGCTGATTTACGGTCGGCATGAGCCGATGCTCGCCCTGATAAAAAAGATTGGCCGGCGTGAGGGTATCGGCGACCTCCTGGCTGAGGGTACGATGCGAGCCGCCGCTTCCATAGGTAAAGGTGCGGAAGTTTGCGCCATTCACGTCAAGGGCCTGGAGTTGCCCGCCTACGAACCGCGGGGGGCAAAGTCCCAGGGTTATAACTATGCCACGGCCAGCATCGGGGCCAGCCATTGCTACGGGTATGCCGCCCAGGATATCTTCGGCGCGCCGTTCCCGAGACCAACGGACCGTTTCTCCGAGGCAAATGCCGATGTGGTTATCTTCAACCAGGATGGTGCCGCCTGGAAGGAAACGGGGATTATCTGCGCCTTTGCCGGGGGCTGGGGCTGGGTCCCCGGTCTTTGCGGTAAGATGCTGGCGGCGGCCAGGGGTATCGACAGTCTGGCCGATAATGATTACCTGAATAAAGTAGGTGAGCGCATGTTCAACCTGGAGCGGGCGTTCAATGTCCGCGAGGGGTTCGACCGGAAGCAGGATACGCTACCTGTACGGATGCGCACTGAGCCGCTCCATACCCGTAAAGCCAAGGGGGAGGGGCAGATAGTCAGCCACCAGGAAGAGTTTCTGGATAAATACTACCAATTGCGCGGCTGGACGCAAGCGGGCATCCCTACCGCCGAAAAACTGAAGGTGCTGGGTCTGGATTTTGCGCTAAAGGACATGAAGGGAAAAAAGAAATCATAATGTTAAGTCTATTCATGCCCGTTTTTTCGGCTTGAGAAGAAATAAGGCGTCTGGTTGAAATAAATCAGACGCCTTTTCATATGATATTTTTACCGATGATTTTAAAGCAGGCCTCTTAACCTGGGGTCAAGGGCGTCCCTCAGACCGTCGCCAACCATATTGAAGGAGAACACTAACAGGAAGATACAAATGCCCGGCGCGAAGCAAAGCCAGGGGTTAGTCTGCAAATATTGATAACTTTCATTAACCATCGAACCCCAGGCGGCCGTCGGTGGGACAATACCCATCCCCAGAAAACCAAGGGCGGCCTCGGCCAGGATTAGAGTGCCCAACTGCATGGTCATCAGCACGATAAGGGGAGGGAAGGCATTAGGCAGGATGTGCCGGAGCATGGTGCGTAAACTACTGGCCCCGTTAGCTACTTCTGCCAGAATATAATCATTTTGTTTGAGGCTTAAGGTAAGGCCGCACATAACCCTGACATATCCGGCAATAGTACCGATGCTTAAAGCAATAATAACGTTACGCAGGCCGTTGCCCAGGATGGCCGATAGAAACATCAGGAGGATTAAACCGGGAAAACACATCAGTGCATCCACAGCCCTCATGATAAAGATGTAAAAAAGCCCGCCGGCATAGCCTGCCAGCATACCTAATGATATGCCGATGATGGAGGCAATGGCCACCGTCACAAAACCAACTATCAGAGCTATTCGGGAACCGTAGATAACGCGGCTTAAGTTATCTCGACCGATGCGGTCGGTGCCTAACCAGTGTTTGGCGCCGGGTGGTTCCAACGATGTGCCGGTAGCAATCTTGTATGGGTCGTAGGGGGCTATAAACGGCGCGAAGATGGCGGTAATTAACACTAAAAATAGAATTCCCAGCCCGACCACTACGACCCAGCGTTTTAAAAATACGCGGGCAAAGCGGCGCATCTCACTGACACGGGGTGCCATTTCCTGAAATGTAATGGTATCGCTTGACTCAACGGCCATTATATCTCATCTCCTAGTTGTAACGTATCCTGGGGTCAATCCAGCTGTAAGATATGTCAACCAGCAGGTTGACCAGTAAAATCACCGTGGCAAAAATAAGAGTCAGGTCCTGAACAACTACATAATCCTGTCCCTGGATACAGGTCACGAATAGCCTGCCCATGCCGGGTATCGAGAAAATAGTCTCTGTAATCACCGCGCCGGCAAAGACCATGCCGACGCCCATACCAACCAGGGTTACCACCGGAATAAGGCTGTTTTTCATGGCGTGTTTTAAAATGACGACGCGTTCGGTTAATCCTTTAGACCAGGCAGTGCGGATATAGTCCTGGCGGATAATCTCGAGCATGCTGGAACGCATCTGGCGGGCATTCATGGCCAGACCCAGGGCCGACATACAGATGGCCGGCATGATTACCTGCCGGATGCTCATTCCGAAATTGTTCCAAGGCAACAAGAGGTCGTGAAATGGAAGCCAGTGCAGTTTCATGCCAAAGATATAAATCAAGAAAATCCCCAGTAGAAAACTGGGGACGCAAATCAGTACCACGCTCAAAGGCGAGACGATATTATCCAGCCATTTACCCCGCCGGATGGCGGCGAGCATGCCTATCGTGATGCCTACCGTAATGCTGATGGCCATGGATATTATCCCTAGATACATCGTAATTGGAATACGTTGCGCCAGGATTTTATTGACGCTATCCTTGTAAAATAATGACTCTCCGAAGTCACCGCGAACTACTTTGGAAATCCAATCGTAATATTGTACGTATAAGGGCTTATCCAGGCCATATTGATGTTTGAGAAACACGATTTGCGCTTCGTCCATGTTGCCTGTGCCGATGACGTATAACGTTATCGGGTCCAAAGGCAGTAAGCGTATTACTAAAAAAACAAGGATTGTCACCATTATCAGCACAATCAAGGCCATCAATAATCGCCTGACAATAAATGTGCTCATAACAAACCTCGGCTAATATAAAAATCTACTAGATAATATAACACAAGATGTCCCGAAAAATCATGTCTTTCCTGCGGGATTTTAGCGTATTATCCGTTTGATTTCAAAGTTCTTTGGTAACTTGCCGGGTGGCGTATCCGGGTTGAATTTACGCGAATACGCCACCCGTAACTCAACTCTAAAAGCTATTTAGTTTTATCGGTCCAGTCGTTATAGACTCTCCAGGTAGAGCCTTCCACCGGAGTGAGAAAGTTAGTGTGGTAAGTCTTGTAGTAGATCAGGGAGTAGGGTAGGTTGAAAAGCGGGACGCACAGGGCATCGTCGCTGCACTGTTTGACCATCTTGGTCATGATATCTTTGGCGGATTCATAAGTGGGATACGTCAAAGCCTGGTCCGCCATCTGCAGGAATGTAGGCGTCTTATAGAAACAGGCAGCTTTGAAGTTCAGCGGTTTGGAACCCATCTGGAAGATGATTTCACTATTGTTTGATGCCAGCGGCATCATGACAAAAGCAAGGTCTGACCAGCCGGTAGTCGTCCAGATTTGATTGTAGTAACGAGAGGTATCGGCCATGTCCAGCGTACAATCAATACCAACCGCTTTCAAATACCCCTGGATGGCCGCGGCGGTGACGGCGTCACGCTGGATGGTGAGTAGCTGGGTCTTGAAACCGGTGGGATACCCCGCTTCTTTCAGCAGGTCTTTGGCTTTTTGCACATTAAACGCATGGGGGTTGCCGCCCGGGTCGGCCAGAGAACCCGGTGCCGCTAAGTAGGCAAGAGGAACATATTTGCCATAGCCTATGAGGGCGGCCAGTTCCGGGCGGTTAATAGCGTACTCTATCGCCTGGCGGACTTTCACGTTACTGTAGGGTTTGGCCGGGTCAGCGGAGTTGAACAGCAGATGGTAGGCTATGCCGCCGGGCCACCAGTTAACGCCGAACCCCTTTTTCTCCAGGTCGACTGCCGTGGGCGCGATATTAGCGTTGCTCCACCAGCAATCGGCGTCGCCGGATTGCAATAAGGCCGAAGATACCATGATATCCGGGATGACAAGTATTTTAACGTTCTGAATATAAGGTTTGCCCGTCCGCCAGTAGTTATCAAATCTCGTAAACGAAATGTAAGAATCACGCTTATAATCAACGAGCTTGTACGGGCCGGTTCCCACGACGTTCGCGCGGGCCCAGACTTTCCTGGCATCATCGGTGGTGCCGGAATTCTGGTAGGCCGTCGGAGATATCATACCTGTGGATGACATCATGGTTAATGTCGTGATGTCAAGGCTGCTTAAATTCAGCCGGAGGGTATAATCATCGACAATGTCCATGGATGCTATATAGGTAAAGTATTGAATTTTAGCATCTTTGTTGAGCTGCATGTTCCAAGCAACTGCCTTGGCGTCGCATGGAGTGCCATCATGGAATTTAATACCCTTGCGGATGTTCAAGGTCATCGTCTTGGCCTTCTGGTCTATGCTCCATTTTTCAGCGACGACACCTTCGTATTCGCCAGTTATAGTGTTCAAGATAAACAGGGTTTCCTGCGTGTATGTAGCGCTATAGTTGTCATTGGGGCCAAATTCCGGGGGATAGCCCAATACCGTCGGTCCCTGGTTCATGATACGTATGATTGACCCCTGGACCGGGTGTGCGCCGGCGGGTGCGGTGGTGGTAGCCGGAGCCGCGGTAGTTGCGGGTGCAGGAGCAGTTGTCGTGGCGGCTGGTTTGGGTGCTGTGGTCGTAGCCGGTGCCGCAGTCGTAGCCGTCGGGGTGGTGGTCTTTTCACCGCAACTGACAAACACCAACGAGCTGACCACGATGATAGCTAGAATAAGAAAGAATAATTTCTTCATATTTAACATTCGCCTCTCTTAAAAAATTTTTCAGCCCTTGTTATAATAACCTCATCCCGTCATAGGCTGCCCCCCTTTTTGTTGAAAATTCCTGAAATATCTTTAAAAATATGGATAGTACAGGACTGCTTTTTATGTGGGACATCCTGGACTCTTGGCCTCAGACGGTCTTCACATCTCATGGTATTTACACGTGTACTCGTAACTTTAGATTTATTTTGCCTATAGTATAATATTATCGGGTATGAGAGAATATCAATACCCAAAATAGGGTATATTAGTGTTAAAACTTGCCCGGCTGAAAAATACTTTTCGTGTTTTGGCAGTATTCTGCCAAATATTCATGGTTTATTATAGCATATACTGTCAAGTACTATATCAAATCAAACATTTCTTTAATAATTCTCTTAAGTATTGCGTCATTATTATCTGTTACCAGAAAGGGTTTATTGAAAAGCCAGTACCTCTAGTGCTAGAATTGAGGACTGTTTGAGAACACAACAGGATTTTCAATGTTAATATCCCTATATAGATATTCTTATTTTTAAAGGAGAGGATAGATGAGCGAGACCGAGTATGCGCAGTTAAAAAAATGGCCCTATCCGGTGAACTATGGGAAAGAGAATGAAATCTCGGCTGATGTGTTGATCATTGGCGGCGGCATCGCCGGCTGCCACGCGGCCATCAGCGCCATGAAAAGGGGGGCTAAGGTTGCGGTTGTCGAGAAAGCCACGGTACTGCGCAGCGGCGCCGGCGGTGATGGCGTTGACCACTGGCATCTTGCCTGCACGAACCCGTGCTCCAAGATTACGCCGGATGAGATGATGGGAGCGCTGAAATCGTCCTTCGGCGAATGGGGGTACGGTGAGTTCGGCAACGGTATCGCCGCCTATATTTCCGCTAATGAAAGTTACGATGCGATGCTCGATATCGAGAAAATGGGCATCAAGGTGAGGGATGTCGACGACCACTTCGTCGGGGCCCCTTTCCGGGATGAAAAGACCAAGCTGCTCTTTGCCTATGACTATGATAATAAGTTTACTGTCCGCGTCCAGGCCGCTAACGTCAAACCGGCGTTACAAAAAGAGATGAAGCGCGTGGGAGTCGGGATATATGACCGCATCATCGTGACTGGCCTGCTCTCCGAAGGCGGCAAGCCGGGCAACCGGGTAGTGGGCGCCATGGGCGTGAACGTGCACACTGGTGAGTTCTATATCTTTAAAGCCAAAGCCACTATCGTCTCCACCTCGAAACCGAATGGGATCTGGATGTTCTCTACCGAGCAAAAAGGCGGGGCCGCCTTGCAGGAGCCCAACCTTACGCCGGAAAGCTTTGCCGCGATGTGGGATGCCGGCGCCGAGCTAGCCATGATGGAGGGCAGCGGCACCCGGATGCAAAGCGGCGGATTTAGCTATTTTATGTATTCCACGGGCAATTCCCACAACACCTGGTTTGCCTGCACTCTGGTGGATGCCAACGGCAAGGAAATCCCCTGGGTGGATAGAAACGGGAAAGTGCTGAAGACGGTGGAGGAGCGCTATCACTGCGCCCCCGGGCAGCGGGCCTTCGTTTATGATGGGCCACGCCTTACCCCCGACCTTCCCGAGCGTATCGCTAAAGGCGAGTTCACACTGCCGCTCTATGCCGACTTGCCCGGTATGCCGGAGCACGAGCGCCGCGCCATCTGGGGCCTGATGGTAGGTAATGAAGGCAAGACCCGCATCCCGATATACTGGACCTTCCAGAACTGGGGCTTTGACCCAGATAAAGACATGCTCCAGTCTACCGTCCAGCCCCCTGACCTGTATACCTGGGGCGCCTGGTGGAAAGGGTACGGCTCGCGTCATTACCGGGGTATGTCCGGAGGCGGTCCGGTCTACGACTGGGACCTTAAAACTAATCTACCCGGGCTTTATGCTGCGGGTTCTACCCTGCTTTGCGGGGCCAATCATTCCGGGTCGGCCTCCACGGGGCGGTATGCGGGCCGGAAAGCCGCTAAATACGCTACGACGGCCAAAGAGCCCGTCATTAACAGGAAACAGGTAGACGCCGAGAAAGCCCGAGTCTACGCGCCGGTCAACCGCAAAGACGGGATGGGCTGGAAGGAACTGAAAATGGGACTCGTCCGGATAATGCAGGATTATTGCGGCGAGTATAAAAACGAAGAAGTATTACAGACGGGATTGCGATGGCTCAGCAGCATGAGAGAAAGCGAAATCGCCTCGGCCTGTGCCCGGAACCCTCATGAGCTGGGGCGTACGCTGGAAGCCATGGCGCAGGCTACTCTAAATGAGATAATCATCCAGGCGACCCTCGCCCACAAGGCCAGCAGCCGGCCCCTGGACTTAAAGCGGCTGGACTATCCCCAGATGGACCCGCCGGAGTGGCGGAAGTATATGACCATCCGGCAGGAAAAGGGCCAGATAAAGACCGGCGAGCTACCGCTGAATTACTGGCTCCTGCCGCCTAACGCCCCGACCTATCAAGAAAATTACCGGAAACACTGTGAGCTTTAAAAATAACTTACTAAATTTATATAGAGGAGAAAGACCATGGCAGATGCAGTTTATATGATGCCAAATCCGGCGACACCGAACCAGTGCGTTGTAATCGACCCTAAAAAGTGTAAAGGCTGCAACTTATGTATCGAGGCTTGCCGCACGGATGTGCTCTTACCCAGCTCGGAAAAAGGAAAACCACCTATCGTCGTGTACCCGGACGAATGCTGGTTTTGCGGTGATTGTGTCCAGAACTGCCCGGTGAACGGGGCCATTACAATGGTGTTCCCGCTGAACCAGCGCGTCGGCTGGAAGCGCAAGACCACCGGCGAGTACTTCCGCATCGGGATGAAGAACCCACCACCCCCTAACACCCGGCCGCCGATAGATTGATACCATAAGGCTTTGGATATAAAGCGAAATTCAGGTGACTTTAATGCCACAAGTAATCATTCATGCGTCCCGTTCGATTGCTCCCGAGAATCGCTCTCAACTCGTTCAGCAAATAAGGGCGAGCATACCCGAATTGCTTAAAGTGCCGGAGCATATCGGCCAGGTCATCCTCTATCAATCACCAGAGAAAAACCGTGCCACCCATGCATCACGAGATAATAATTTTATCATCGTAGAAGTAACAATGTATCCCGGCCGGACGAAAGAAATTAAGCAATCGTTTCTGGAGAACCTGATTCGTTTGGTCCATAAATATACCGGGGTTGATGCGGAGGATATTAATTGCCTGATTCATGAAATACCATCTGAAAACTGGTCAGGTGGCGTATCACATAAATTCATTGAGGATGCGAATAAAATGTGAGGAGGCCCGCCGATGACTACCTGGTATGAGTATGTGCAAAAAGATGCGCCCCACCTCGCCTGGCCGTACCCGGTACATTACGGCAAAGAAAACCTGGTAACCTCCGATGTGCTCGTTATCGGTGGCGGCGTCGCCGGATGCCATGCCGCTATCAATGCCACCAAAAGAGGCGCCAAGGTGGTGGTGATGGACAAGGGGCCGGTACGCCGCAGCGGTTTCAGCGGGGCCGGCGTTGACCACTGGCACGCCGCCTGCACCAACCCATGCTCCCGGATTACCCCGGAAGAGCTGGTGGCCGCCCATGAAGAGTACGGCGGTTTTAATTACGGCGAGCTGGGCAACGGCATTTCCTGTTACATCACCTGTAAGGAGGGTTACGACGCCCTCCTCGACGTAGAGAAGATGGGCGTCCCGGTCCGGGACTGGCAGGACGAGTTTGCCGGCGCTCCTTTCCGGGATGAAAAGACCAAGTACATGTTTGCCTATGATTACGAGGGCAGGCATATCATAAGGCTGGCCGGCGGGGGGAATATCAAGCCGGCTATGGCCAAAGAAGTCAAACGACTCGGCGTTGCCGTCTACGACTTCGTCATGGCGACCAGCCTGCTTACCGAAGGCGGGAGACAGGGGGCGAGAGTCATCGGGGCTACCGGCGTCAACATCCGCACCGGCGAATTTTACCTTTTCCGGGCTAAAGCGACGATACTCTCCACGGGCGCGGTATCCCGGCTCTGGGCGTTTTCCACCGAACTCAAAGGCTCGATTAAAGAACCTAACGCTACCGGCGACGGCACGGCTATGGCCTGGCGGGCCGGGGCTGAAACCTCGATGATGGAAGCCAGTGCCCCTTCGCCCGGCGGCCTCGGCTACCTGCCTCATTCCAGCGGCAACGCGCACAATACCTGGTTCGCCTGTAAAATCGTTGATGCCAACGGCAAGGAAGTCCCCTGGGTTGACCGCGATGGTAAAATACTTAAAACGCTGGCGGAGCGTAACCGCCCCGCCCCCGGACAGAAAACTTTCGTCCACGCCCGCGCTCCCTACGAGCTCCGCGAGCCCATGCTCATCCCCGACCTGCCCGAGCGCATTATGAAAGGGGAGTACGTCCTCCCGCTCTATGCCGACTTGCCAGGTATGCCCGATTACGAGCGACGGGCGATATACGGCCTCATGGTAGGCAACGAAGGCTGCACGCGCTACGGAATTTATGACGTCTTTACCAAGGCGGGTTTTAATCCCGATATCGATATGCCGCAATCGACCGTCCTGCCACCCGATCAGTATAGCTTCCGCCCCTGGTGGATGGGCATGACGGTACGCCACATGCGCGAGCACGGCAGCGATGGCGCTATCATCGCCGACTGGGACCTGAAGTCCACCCTCGACGGCCTGTACGTCGCCGGCATACAGACAATCGGCGGCGGCGACCACTCCGTCGCGGCGGCTACGGGCCGGTACGCCGGCAGAAAGGCCGCCGACTATGCCAAGACAATTGCTTTGGCGGATATTAACAAGAAACAGGTCGAGGTCGAGAAGTCTCGCGTCTATGCGCCGGTAACGCGCACCGATGGCATGGGCTGGAAGGAGCTCAAGGCCGGGCTGTGCCGTATCATGCAGGACTATTGCGGCGAGTACAAGAGCGAAGTGACGCTGAAAATGGGACTGGACTGGCTGGAGAGCATTAAAGAAAGTGAAGCGTCCAGTGTATTCGCCCGGAACCCGCATGAGCTGGGTCGCGCCCTGGAGTGCCTGACGCACATCACCCTGGGAGAGATGGTGCTCCACGCTTCGCTGGCGCGGAAGGCCAGCAGCCGCAGGCTGAATTTCCGAAGGCTGGACTATCCCGAGCTCGACCCGCCGGACTGGAACAAGTACGTTACCCTCCGGCTCGAAGACGGCGAGGTCAGGGTAGGGGAGCTGCCCGTGCGCTACTGGTTGAAAGCGCCTTATGCCCCGGACTATACCGAGAACTACAAGATACATTGCGGCCTTTAATTAAAGTAATACCTGGCTGTGGAGGTTGACTATGGCCAAAGAAAATAAAGCCTATATGGTGCCCAATCCTATCATGCCGAACGATAACGTCACTTTTAACCCCGAGCTTTGCACCGGCTGCAACGCCTGTGTGGGCTCCTGCCGCTCCGGCGTGATGGTGCCCAATCCGCAGAAAGGC
>CAZXYV010000036.1:0-11892 GCA_964645025.1 uncultured Dehalococcoidaceae bacterium
CGCAGGTTGCGGGGAACATCTGGCGCGGGGCTCCGTAGCTGCTGCTTCCCTGGCGTTCGGCCTTTCTGGTCTGGCGGCAATCTGGGCAGCGCTTGGGCTCGTTGGTATAGCCTTTGGTACGGAAGAACTCCTGGTCTTCAGCGCTGAAAGTAAACGTCTTTCCGCAATCGGAACATTGAAGGGACTTGTCCTGAAAAGCCATCAGACGACCTCCTCTCTTAAAAATTAGTCAGAGTTTGGGTCATCCAATGCTTGAGAGAAATCCGTTTGAGTGGCTTCTGGAAAGCTTGCAATAACCTAAACACGAACAGTTTCATTATACAACGGGGCATAACTGTTTGCAAACCAGGCACTCCGGAGGTAGTGCTATGCTTGACCCCTACCTAAAAATCCATTAATGTAAGGTTAAGAGGTATTTAAACATCTACCGCAGACAGCAAAGATACAAATATATTGCCCTTTAATCGGGAGCCCGCGATGAACGAGAGAATACGGAGATTAAAACAACGCCTTGAGGCGGATGAATACCCGATTTGCGTGGAGAAAGCCCGTCTCATCATGGAAGCCTATCAGCAGGCCGAGGGTGACCCCGCCATTCTCAGAAGGGCCAGGGCCACCGCCTATTATCTGGATAACAAAACGATATTCATTGAGGATGACGAGCTGATTGTGGGCAACTTCGCCTGCCAGCCGCTGGGACTGGAAGCCGGCTCGCTGGGACCGACCTGGGACCAAGACAATCTGGCCGAGCTCAGGAAACAGGGGCTGACCCTTTCCGATGCCGACGAGGCCCTGTTGAGGTCGATGGATGCCTACTGGAAAGGCAAGGGCAGAATCCTCGAAGAGAGACAGGGGCAGTTTTATGATGATGAAAGGCTCTGGCCTTTTATCCAGTCCGGGATTCTCTGCCCGCCCTGGCAGAACAAATATGAAGGCCGCGGGCTCGGGGCCGCCGGCGTCGGCTGGGGTCTGGGGGTAGGGCAGAGCCTGATTATTGTCGATTATGCCCTGGTGTTGAATTACGGCCTCAATCAAATCATTAAAGATGCCGCCAACGAGTTGAAGAACCTGAGATATTTCAGCTCGGAAACTATTAAAAAGGCGGATTTCCTAAAGTCGGTAATTATCATCAATGAAGCCCTGGTGCGCCTGGCCCGCCGCTATGCCAAACTCGCCAGGGAAATGGCCTTAAAAGAGACTGATACTACCCGTAAAAAAGAGCTAGAGGCGATAGCGGAGATATGTGACCGGGTGCCGGGCGAGCCGGCCCGGACTTTCCGTGAGGCGATGCAGTCCTTCTGGTTTACCTGGTGCATGATAGCGCAGGGGACGGCGCCGGGAGGCAGGTTCGACCAGTTTATGTACCCGTTTTACCGTAAAGATAAAGCCGGGGGCAAGCATACCGACGACGACGTGCTGGAGCTGCTGGAATGCCTCCGTATCAAGGTGATGCAGTATAACTTCGTCGGCGGCGGTTCGATGCAGCGGAACAAATGGGCCGGCCTGGCCCGGTGGCACAACTGGGTTATCGGCGGCGTCAACGCTGACGGTGAAGATGCGACCAATGAGCTATCCTATCTCATTCTTGAGGCAGCTAAAGACTGCCGGACGCCCCATCACACTATTACCGTCAGAGTCCATGAAAAAACGCCCGAATCGCTGATGTTGAAGGCGCTGGAGGTCGTTAAAACCGGCATCGGCCTGCCGGCGTTCGTCGGGGATAAGTCTTACATCCAGTACCTGCTTAATCACGGTGTATCGCTGCATGAGGCCCGGGATTACGCGCTGGCCGGGTGTCTCGACCTCAACCTGACCGGAAAATCACGCATCAGCGCCATCGGCATGTTCATTGTGCCGCTGGTATTTGAAATCACGATGAATAATGGTGTAGAGCCGCGCACCGGCCGGCAGCTCGGTCCCCGGACGGGAGAGTTCGAAAGCTTCCGTACGTTCCCGGACTTGATGAAAGCATTCAGAGAACAGCTGAACTATTTCATGAGCCTGGCGGCGGAGGAGCATAATATCCTTTTAAGGGCCCAGACCGAGCTTTTCCCGGACGCTTTTCACTCTTGCCTGATGGATAATGCCATCAAAGAAGGTAAAGACGTCCTCGACCGGACGATGCCGTTTGAAAATGGTTCCATGCTGAATCCTATAGGCATGATTAATGTAGCTGACGCCATGGCCGCTATCAAGAAACTCGTTTTTGATGAAAAGAAAGTGACGAAGCAAGAGATGAAGGAAGCCCTGGCCGCTAACTGGCAGGGGGACAAATATCAACAAATCCGTAAGCTGTGCTTGGCCGCGCCTAAATACGGCAACGGTGATACCTACGCGGACTCGATAGCGCGGGAGGTATATCAGTACTGGACCGATATTGCTGTAACCTTTCCCACCGCCTGGGGAGGGACCATGAAGCCGGCCGGTATATCCATTACCTCGCATGCGCCCGCGGGTTCCTATACCGGGGCGACCCCCGATGGCAGATACGCCGGTGAGACCCTGGCCGATGGCACGATGTCTGCCGCACAAGGCAGAGATACCAATGGTCCTACCGCGCTCATCAGAAGCGCCATGACAATTGACCAGGTACCCTTCCAATCGACCCTTCTGAACGTAAAATTCCACCCTTCGGCCCTGGAATCGACCGAAGACCTGAAGAAACTATCCGCTTTAATCAAGACTTACTTCGAGTTCGGCGGCAAGCATATTCAGTTCAATGTGGTCGACCGGGAAACGCTCTTGAGCGCCCAGGCACACCCCGAAAAGCACCGTGATTTGATTGTACGGGTGGCCGGTTACAGTGCCTACTTCGTTTCCCTGGGCAAAGCCGTCCAGGATGAGATAATCCGGCGCACCGAATATTCAAAAACAGCCTAGATAAAAATATATGGGCCAGACTGAAGATACTAAAGGGTTTGTCTTTAATATTCAACATTACAGCATCCATGATGGCCCCGGCATTCGTACGACGGTCTTTACCAAGGGATGCCCTTTAAGCTGCGTCTGGTGTCAGAACCCCGAATCTCAGTTAAAAACGCCGCAATTATTCTTTACGGGTGAAAAATGCACCGGCTGCGGTGCCTGCGTGGCCGTATGTCCCGAGAAAGCGATAGAGATAAGCAACGGTAAATCCAAGACCAACCGGCTTCTCTGTAAAGGACGGGGGAAATGCGCCGCCGTCTGCCCTAATGAAGCCAGGAACCTCATGGGCAAGGAGATGAGTGCCGCTGAAGTGTTTCAAGACGTGAATGCTGACGCTGTGTTTTACCGGAGGTCGGGCGGCGGTGTCACTATCTCCGGCGGCGAACCCCTCTACCAGCCTGATTTTACCCTCGCCATATTAAAGCTGTGCAAAGAAGCCGGCTTGGCCACGGCGCTGGACACCTGCGGTTACGCAAAATGGGACATCTTCAAAAGAGTCCTCGAGCAGGTGGACGTAGTGCTCTATGATTTTAAACATATGGACCCCGGGGCGCACAAAAAATTTACCGGCGCATCCAATGAACTGATACTGGAAAATGCCGCGAAAATCGTCAGCGAATTTCCTGATATCGCCTTTTTAGCGCGGTTGCCCGTGATTCCCGGCTATAACGATGATAAGGAAAATATCATCCGGACGGCAAATTTTATTAAAGAACTGGGGAAATCGATTAAAGTCCATCTCCTGCCGTATCATCGGCTCGGTGAGACAAAATACGAAAGATTGGAGAAACCCGGGATGCCCAGAATCGAACCGCCCACCGAAGAACGTATGGAAGAGCTGCGCCAGTTGGTAGCGTCTTTTGGGCTGACCGTGGCTATCGGCGGGTAAAAAATAACGGCAATCTTAAAGGAGGGATAATATTATGACGTACTCGATACGCCTGGACAAGAGTGTACCGGTAGAAGTGCGGGACGGAACCATACTGCGGGCGGATGTCTACCGGCCGGATGACCGTGAAAAACACCCGGCCATACTGACGCGCACCCCGTATCACCGGCAGATGTCATTCGATATGTCATTTTTACCCTATTTCGATGCCGTACTGGCTGGCTACGCCATCGTTATTGAAAACCAGCGGGGCACTTATGATTCCGGCGGTCAGAGCGGCCTGGGCGATGTTGCCCTGACTCTGGAAGGCCCGGACGGTTACGACACGGTGGAATGGATTGCCAGCCAGCCCTGGTGCGATGGCAATGTCGGTACTTGCGGTGGCTCTTACATGGGGCTCATCCAGTGGATAACCGCCCGGGAGAACCCGCCCCACCTTAAGGCCATGGCGCCCTGGATATCCGGCTCCGGCGGGGAAGAACCGTCACGCCATAACGGCATCGTCAACCTGGGCGTGGCCCTGAACTGGCTGCTGCGGATGACCGTGGAAGCTATCGACCGGCAGGAAAAACTGGGTAAAGATGTATCTGCTATCCGCCAACTGCTCAATAAGGCTGTGGCTGACCCGGCGCAGGTTTATAATTTCCTGCCCCTTAAGGACGTCCCCCACTTTAACTTCGAGGGAATCAGGGAAATGTGGACCAGCCGGATACTCAATAGCAGCCGGGATACCCCCGAGTATTTTGAACAGACCCGGACGCCCTATGAAAAGGTACAGGTGCCCTGCTTCCACGTGTCGGGCTGGTATGACTTTTACCCCTCGGGCACTTTAAGCCACTTCCTGAATATGCGGGAAAAGGGAGGCTCGAAGCTTGCCCGCCAGAACCAGCATGTCCTCATGGGTCCCTGGGTTCACCTGGGACCGAACCAGGGAGGTGACACGGGTGCTCTCGGGTTCGGCCTGTCAGCTTCCAAAATCGGGAGCCAGCTGGGCGAGTATAATATGGCCTTTTTCAATAAATACCTGAGGGGGATGAAGGTCGACCTGCCCGCCGTCCGCTATTTCGTCATGGGCCGGAATGTCTGGCGAACTGCGGACGACTGGCCGCCGCCCCAGATGAAATGGCAGCGATATTTTCTTCATAGCCAGGGCCATGCCAACAGCGCCGGGGGGGATGGGCTTTTGAGCCGGGACGAGCCGGGCCCGGAGCTCCCCGATATCTACATCTATAACCCGCATTTCCCGGTGCCGACCACCGGCTGCCGCGGCCATCAGCAGTTATTGATGTTTGCCCCCTCCCCGCAGGAGCAATCGCTCGTCGAGCGGCGCGATGACGTCCTGTGCTACACTACCCCGGAACTCAAAGAAGATTTGGAGGTAACCGGGCCGCTCAAGCTGCACCTCTGCGCCGCTACCTCCGCCCGGGATACCGACTTTACCGCCAAGCTGGTCGACGTCTATCCCGACGGGCGGGCCTATAACGTGGTCTGCGATGGCATTACACGCGCGCGTTATCGCAAATCGCTTTTCGCGCCGGAGCTGGTCACTCCCGGGGAGGTCAATGAATACGTCATTAATCTGGAGGCTGTCAGCCAGCTTTTCCGGAAAGGACACCGCATCCGCATCGATGTTGCCAGCAGCAGTTTCCCGGAATATGACCGTAATATGAACACGGGCAACGCCGTCGGCGAGGATGCCCGGGGTATTCCGGCCATGCAAAGCATTTATCATCAGGCCGGTTATGTGTCATATATTGACTTGCCGGTTATCGAGACTGCCGGATAAGCCGGAATTTGAACCAGAGTAACCTGCCTTGTTTGCCGTCTATCGGGGGTGTATAATTTGAAAAGCTAATGCTTCTTCTATAGCACCTCAACCAAAGAAAACACCTGTGCTAAGAGGGAAGAAAACCGCGGCAAAATATGACCATTCTTACCGGTGGTCTTGCGCGTTGAAAGGAGGTAGGAAGCTTATCGATTAAAGGACACGACACACTATTTGTCACAAATTAACCAATAATCGAGGAGGAAACAGTTAATGAAAAAAACACTATTTGTCCTGTTAGGACTTGTCTTGCTGTTCAGCCTGCTACTGGGTGCCTGCGGCAAGACGACGCCGGCAACCACTACCGCGCCGACCACCACGGCGCCGACCACTACCGCAGCTACTACCAAGCCGCCCACAACTGCGGCGACGACACCGGCCACCACCACACCGCCTGCCCCCACGGGCGATCAGTACGGCGGCACCTGGAGAGAGCCGCTGACCGTAGGGCCTTCCAGACCCATTGGCTATCCGTCGGAAGCCGGCAATGACTCATTTACCTGTGCTTCTCCCGCACTTGAGACCCTGATCGGGATCAAGTTAGACAGCAGCATTTACCCGGTGCTGGCGACTTCCTGGAAAATCGCCGATGACGGCTCATCCATCACACTTACTCTGAGGAAGGGCGTCAAGTTCCATGACGGCTCCGACTTCAACGCCGACGTCTGCAAATGGAACCTGGACACGAGAATTGCCGCCAAATTAGCCGGCGCGTCTGGCTGGAAATCGATTGATAAAATCGATGACTACACCATTCGCATCAATCTCGTCAGCTACCAGAACATCGCGCTGACCAACCTGGCGAGCGGCGTGACCCAGCAGGCATCGAAAGCGTATTTCGATAAAAACGGCATCGACGCCGCCAGGTGGAACCCGGTCGGCACGGGCGCGTTCCTCTTCGTATCCTATGAACGCGATGCCAAGCTGACCTACAAGAGGAACCCCAACTACTGGGATACGGGCAAGCCGTACGTTGACAGCGTAACCATGACCGTTATCGCCGATGCGACGGTCCGTAAATTAGCTTTCCAGAAGGGCGACATCGACCATCTGACGGTCGCGGGAGGACTGGACGCAATTGAGCTACAAAAAGCGGGCTACGAAATGAAGACGATGCCGGGCGGGACTTTTGTGTTAGTGCCCGACAGTCTGAATGCCAAGTCCCCTTGGTCCAACGTCAATGTGCGTCTGGCGGCATCCTATGCCCTTGACCGCAATGCTCTGGCCAAGGCCCTGGGACTCGGCTTCCTCAATACCGCCTATCAGCTTTATCCGGGCTACCCGGATACAAATATTCCCAACCTGGCTCTTACCGAGTATAACCTGGCCAAGGCCAAGGACCTGCTGAAACAGGCCGGCTACCCCAGCGGGTTCAAGACCACGATACACAACTTCGGGCGGGTCGTTCCTAAAGACTATCTCGAGGCGGTAGCGGGACAGCTCCGCCTGGCGGGTATCGATGTGACTACGGACTACCCCGAAGCCGGCAAATTCGATGACTTACGCTACAAAGGCTGGAACGATGGTTGTTTGAACCATGGTCTTATCACCATGAGTAATAAGAACTCGACTTTAACCACGTACTTCTCGGGCTCGGGGTTTATCAGCCTTAAAATGCCCACCGGCTTTAAGGAGGGAGTTGATGCTACCCTCTCTGCGAGAGAATATAACCCGAAGCTGATACAGGCGGTCTTCCAGCTCATGTATGACGATATGACGGTCATACCCTACACGGAACAGATACAAATAGCTTTCTACCGGAAGGGTGTTCATGACCCCAGTTCCGTTGATGTCGGAATTATGTGGCCCCGTTTCAAGGACGTCTGGGTCGATAAGAGCGCCCGTTAAAGACACAAGGGAATAGTTATTAAAAGACCATCCGTCCCGGCAACCGGAAGGTTTAAGCCGGTTGCCGGGATGTGGTGGGGTTGGAATGATATCGGTGGGTCTGGCCCGATTTAAAGGAGGTAGGCAGCTTATCGATTAAAGGACACGACACACTAATCGTCACAAATTAACCAATAATCGAGGAGATTACAGCTAATGAAAAAAACTCTATTTGTCCTGTTAGGATTTGTCTTGCTGTTCAGCCTGCTGCTGGGTGCCTGCGGTAAGACGACGCCGGCAACCACTACCGCGCCAACCACCGCGACGCCGACAGCTACCCCAACGGCAACTACCACGAAACCGCCGACAACGACGGCGACAGCAACGCCTACCCCCACGGTAGACAAATATGGCGGTATCTGGAAAGAAGCGCTTCAGACAGGCCCAGCAAGACCTATCGGCTATCCGGCGGAAGCAAACAACGATTCTTATATCTGCACTCATCTCGCTGTTGAGGCCCTGGTACAAGCCCAGCAAGACGGTACTGTTACGCCTTTGCTGGCGACTTCCTGGAAAGTGGCCGATGACGGCCTATCTGTCACCTTTAGCCTGAGAAAAGGTGTCAAGTTCCATGACGGCTCCGACTTCAACGCCGACGTCTGCAAGTGGAACCTGGACCTGGAAATTGCCGCCAAAGTATCGGGCGCATCCAACTGGAAATCGATTGATAAAATAGATGACTATACCGTTCGCATTAATCTAGCCAGTTACCAGAACATCGTACTAACCGGCCTGGCGAGCGTGGTGACCCAGCAGATATCGAAAGCGTACTTTGATAAAAACGGCATTGAAGCCTCCAGGTGGAACCCGGTCGGCACCGGCGCGTTCATTCTCGAAAAATACGAACGCGATGCCAAGCTGACCTACAAGAGAAATCCCAACTACTGGGACACGGGCAAGCCATACCTTGACGGCGTCACCATGACGGTTATCGCGGATGCCACCGTACGCAAGCTGGCTTTACAGAAGGGCGATGTTGATCGCCTAACGGTCGCCGGAGGCACGGAGGCAACGGAACTCCAACAAGCAGGCTTCGTTTTGAGGACGGCGCCGGGCGGGACATTCTTTTTAGTCCCTGACAGCGCGAATGACAAATCGCCCTGGGCTAACATCAAGGTCCGTCAGGCGGCATCCCATGCCCTTGACCGCGAAGCTCTGGCCAAAGGTCTGGGACTAGGTTTTCTCAATACCGCTTACCAGCTTTACCCGGGCTATGCCGATTCGAAGATACCCGGTCTTGTACTTACCGAGTATAACACGACTAAAGCCAAAGACCTGCTGACGCAGGCGGGTTATCCCACCGGGTTCAAGACGACGATACACAACTCCACTCGCGGCGTGCCCAAGGACTATCTGGAAGCGGTTGCAGCCATGCTTCGTGCAATCGGAATCGATGTGACCACCGACCTCCCCGAAGCCGGGAGATACACTGATTTACGTTCCAAGGGCTGGAACGATGGGATGTTGAACCATGGTACTTCATCTGCTGTTAACAAGAACACGGTTTTTCAAACAAGCTTTATGGGAATGGACTTCGTCAGCCTAAAAATTCCCGCTGCTTTTAAAGAGGCCGCGACTGCTTCGACGAATTCGAAGGATTATGACCCGAAGCTGGTACAGGCGGCTTTCAAGATATTGAGTGACGACGTGACGGTCATTCCCTATGCGGAGCAGGTACAGTGTTGTTTCTACCGGAAGGGTGTTAATGACCCCGATGCCGACTCATTTGGCTTCTTATCGCTGCATTTCAAGAATATGTGGATTGAGAAAAGCGCCCGGTAAAGACACAATAAAACAGGTTTAGTAAAAAAGCTATCCGCCTCGGTGGCTGTACGTGAAGCGACGGTTGCCGGGGCGTAGCTATCAAAGGAGGCTGTCATGACGAGAAGTACGGTTAAAACAATCAGGGAAAAAGCTCGGGATATCAGGGTCTGCCGCGAGGCGGACGTGGTCGTGGTCGGTGGGGGCCCCGGGGGAATTGGGGCGGCGCTGGCGGTCAAGGCCGGCGTCGAGGCCAGGAAAGTGGATACCGGTGCCCTGCAGGACCGGCTGCTCAACCAGGGGGTATTGCTGCCGGGTGTAGCCAGAGCTAAGGTAAAAGTCTAGGATAGTCAGATAGTCCCGGTTCTCTTACCAGGAGGGTCTGCCCGCTCCGTGGCTGTGTCGGCTTGAAAATCGGTGGCGACTGTGCCAGAATAAACAAAACCATTTCTAGAAACGGGTAGTAACATAATTTATGAAAACGAGCCAGGAAAAGAGCCGTCGCATTAATCGGAATTCGCCCGCCGAGGATATCAACTTTAGTCCTGATAATGACCACGATATCTGGGTGTTGCTGGACCAGGCGCACTTCGCGGTGACCAGGTCGCGGTTGCTGGAACTCGCCCAGTATAATCTTACCAAGGAACAGGCCCAGGTCTTATACGTGCTTAAAATCTGCGGGGGCTCGGCAACCATGAACCAGATAGCCTCTTTTACCCTGCGTCAACGCCATTCGGTATCCACTCTCGTCAACAGAATGGAAAAAGCCGGGCTGGTAAAAAAGGTAAAGGTGTCCAGGGATAAGGTTTTTAAAGTCACCATGACGAAAAAGGGGAAGGACAGATACGACAATGTGACTCGGGAGTCGATCGAAATGATATTTTCTTCCCTATCGGCGGCGGATAAACGGAAGTTCGTTTTATATTTAAATCAGTTGCAGAAAAAGGCCCGTAGCTTGCTCGGTCTGGATTATAAACCGCCATTTTTAACACGAAAAGCTGCGGATTGATACCGTTTGAGCTTATTTTCAGTCTCAAGCAAGTTATCTCCTACCGATTTCTAACCGGGTTCTAACTATTAGCCATTTGACAATCAAAAATGCGTGTGATAAACTCGCCTTTACCACGCCCTGGAAATAAATGAGTTCCCGGATGCGCGTGTGGTGGTGATATCATGATGATAAACCGGGAATTACTATCAATGAAAATCAGGCAAAGGTTTTGCGTCAGCCTGCTTGGCTGTGTCACTATCCTTACTTTATTCCTCGTAGCCTGCGGTGCCAATGAAAACGGATCTGAACCTTCAATATCTATATCTCCGAAAAAAGGAAATCCCAAACTCGATTCACAGCTAAACCAGCTTATCCTTGCCCAGGCGAAGGGCGAAGCAGCTTCATTCGCTCAAAACACGAATATCGGCCTCACCGATGGTCGTGTCAGGGTGGTCATCGAATGCGTACCAGGTCAACTCGAGGCAGCCAGTAAAGCAGCCATTAGCTCCGGTGCCCAGCTGGAGACGACTTACGAAAATCTCATTCAGGTATCAATCCCCGTTACCAGTTTAACCGCGCTTACCAACACTGAAAGCATACGGCTTATACGGCTCCCACAGCAACCTGTGCCGGCGTCAAACAAATAAGGTAAAGGTCTCATTGATGGGAAGGCGCCTAGATATCATTTCTTCTTCGCAAAACGGAGAAATATTATGATGAATTGGATAAAAGCGTTCTTTAGCCTATTGGTCATTTTGGCATTGCTCTTTGGCGGCGGCCTTCCTTTTGGCGGGCAACCGGCGGCCGCAGATGATGGCGGAGAAATAATACTCAAGTCCTTCCAAACACCGGCAAAGGGTAACCCCAAGCTCGATTCACAGCTGAACCAACTGGTCTCGGCCAACGCCAGCGGTGCGCTTAGCTTCGCATTGGATAAGTCCGGTGATATTTCCGATAATGTAGCAAGGGTGGTCATTGAGTGTCTACCCGGGAAGGTTGATGCCGCTAAAAAGGCGGTTGGCGCCTATAGTACCATTGAGACCAGCTATGAAAACCTGCTCCAGGTGACCGTGCCCGTCTCGCAGCTGACGGCTCTGGCCGGGTTATCTGATATCCGCCTGGTGCGGGTGCCGCAACATCCCGTGCTGGAGACCGTCGTCAGCGAGGGGGTCGGGCTAATCAATGCCAATAACTGGCAGGCCGCCGGCTATACCGGTACAGGGGTAAAGATAGGTATCCTTGATTCAGGTTTTACCGGCTATACCGCCCTGCTCGGCACGGAACTGCCTGCTTCCGTGACTGTCCAATCATTCGATATCGCTCACGGTATCAATGGAGTTACGAGCCACGGCACGGCCTGCGCCGAGGTTGCCTATGACGTTGCCCCGGGCGCCCAATTTTTCCTGACCAACTTCTATACGGATGTTGAAATGGGCAACGCCGTTAACTGGCTTATTACGCAGGGAGTTAACGTTATTTCCTGCTCGGTAGGATATACTATTATTAGTCCGGGCGACGGCACCGGCTCTATCTGTAACATGGTGACCAGCGCCCGCAACGCCGGCATTCTCTGGTCTCAGGCCGCTGGAAATAGCGCCCAGCGCCACTGGCAGG
>CAZXYV010000037.1:0-2671 GCA_964645025.1 uncultured Dehalococcoidaceae bacterium
GTGGATGATGGCGGAGCCTTTTTTGGATGGGGAGTTGAACAGGGGCATCTTGGTAAAACGGAAATATTCTGCAAATTCGATCCTTCCAACGTTATAGCCAAGGCAGCCGTGGAAGGATGGCAAAAAGAACAAAGTGCGCGGGCTTTAAAGGAACGCTACTTCGCAAACTTGCTCATGGGCCAAATTGATGAGGTCGGACCAAGTGTATCCAATTACCATTTGTGGTGGAGGAAGCTTAAGGAAGCGATTGATCCGAATGGCGCATCACCGGAGGGAGGTTCGCTTGTCTAGTTCCGGCTAACGGGGGAGCCGACACCGCCGTGACGCATACCCTCATATATCAAAAGCAGCCCGAGAAGGCGCTAGCAAAAAAGTAACCAGGCAAACGCCCGATTACAGTATGGATGAACAGCCACACCCCTAAGCCCCCGTGCTCGACTCTTAAAGTTGCTAATACTGTCGTATATCTGGCTGATAAAGCACTAATCTTCATGGTTCGTGCTGGTGCAGAGCAGGTAGTCGTCCTCAGGTACAGGTATCCAGCATCCCTCCTCGTCGGCTGATCGAATGTGGGATTCGGCCTATCAGGCAACCGTGCCAAAAAGAAGCCATTATATTATGGTGCTTTGCGGTACCTTACAACCCGATATACTAAATAGTACGACGTATTGACACGGGCTCGTTAAAAGAATAAAGTAATCGGGAAAAGGAAACACTATAATTCACTAATCCAAACACAGGATGAAATGTTGGTGCTAGATTCAGTATTACTAACTTATAGAATTAGAAGATACCCTTTGATATTTTATCAGAGTAATCTACCGTGATGGTTGTATATCTTCAAGAAGGAGGGACACGGAAATGAAGACGAAAGCTTTTTACGTAATCACTGCCTTATTGCTGATAATCTTGCTCACCCCGGCGGTAAGTTGCAGTCAAGGTGGCGTTCAGGAGCCCGCTGCGCAAGAGATTTCGGCGGCCAACGTGGCGGACCGTGTCCAGGAAGCCTCAAAGAACTTAAAGACTTATCATCTGGATATGGAAATGACTATGGGTATGAAAGGCGTGGTTAACGGCGAATCAGGGGACATCAACATGTCCGCCAAGTCTGATGGCGCGGTAGATCTGGTAGTGAAGAAAATGGGGATGGAGATGGCCATGAGTATGAAAGGGAAAGGAGGCGATACTACTATAGATGAAGTCATGAAGCTATCCACATACATCATTGATAATATGATGTATACAGGTACTACCGATGCCCAGGGGAAGACACAATGGCAGCGCAAGCAAGCACCGAGCTCTACCTGGCAGAACCAGGTTGACCAGCAGATAAAGCTGTTAAAGAGTTCGAAAATATTGTACTTGAAGTCGGAAAAGGTACAGGGTGTCCCATGCTATGTGGTCGAGCTGGATCCAGATTTAGACACTCTCTGGGGAATCATGATGCAACAGTCAGCCCTGTCACAAACGGGGATGGACATCCCCAACATGAAGGATGCGGTTAAAAAGGTGACCTATAAATACTGGCTCAATAAAGACACCTTATTCATGACGAAGGGATACGGGTATGTGGAGATGGAGTTGACTGCGGCGCAGCTAGGTCAGGGTAATACCGGTCAATTGAAAATGGTTGTCGAGTTAACAATTGATTTCAATAAACTCAACGAGAGCGTTGATATTACCCTGCCGGCGGGAGCCAAGGGGAGCTAATAGTTATTAAAGCGATGATGACAGCCTGAGCGCGGCAGGAGACGAGAAGGGATTGCTCTCGCAATATAGTTGGAGCCTGTAACATGTGATAAGGTAAACACAGGGTGGGGATGATGAACGGTACTAAAAAAGGGGCTGCCCTGCTTTTAAGCCTGCTGGCTTTGGGCATCGTTAGTGGTGTCTTGTCGGTAAACGAAGCCAGAGGCGACACCTTAAGTACTGCGATAACATTCGGTAAAAGCGTTTCCGCTTCCATTCAACCCGCGGGAGATATCGATACCTACACCTTTTCCGCCGAAGCCGCGGATGTCATTTTCATCAGGATGAGTCAGGCTTCAGAACCCCTGAACCCGCAGGTCAGACTCTACGACTCCGAGGAGACTGAGCTTGCCGGAAACTGGGGGCTGGATACTGCCGAAATTCAGTTCAGCCTGAATAAGGCTGGGAATTACAAGGTCCTGGCCGGTGATTACTATGGAAAGAATACCGGAGATTACGGCATCTTTGTTCAAAGATTGAACAAAGCCGGAAGCGCTACCCCCATCAGATTCGGGGAAACCGTTGCCGCCTCTATCAGTTCTGTCGGCGATATCAAAACCCACTCTTTTACCGCCAATGCCGGTGATGAAATCCTGGTGAGTATAGACCGCACCTCGGGTTCTTTATTCCCCGAGGTCAGGCTCTACGGACCTGACGGGGCCAGACTGGCGAGAAATTGGGGCAATAAAACCGCTGAAATTTCCTACACTTTAGTTAAGACTGGGGAGCATACGGTTCTGGCGGGTGATTACAGGGGATATCAGACCGGAGACTACAGTTTATCACTCAAGCTATTAACCCCGGCGCCACCTGCACCGCAACCAACGTCAAAACCTCCGTCAACTCCGACTACTGTGCCAATACCAATACCCAGCATCACAATAACGCCTGCACCCACGCTTACATTGCCGCCTACACAGGC
>CAZXYV010000037.1:2771-11772 GCA_964645025.1 uncultured Dehalococcoidaceae bacterium
CCGCCGGCACGGCTGCACCTCAACCGACGGGAGAGAAAGATTTTGGCAATTCTATTCCGCTACCCAACGAGATATCGACCGACCCCGCTGTAATCGGCACCAACATTCTCTGGGCAATCATCACCGTATTGCTCTTTTACTTCGGGGCCACGGTTTTCAACAGCACGGTGAAGGAAAACTATCCCACGATTCAAGGATGGCTCCAGCGGATTCCGAACGTCTTGAGATTCCTTAGTCCATCCCGACTCGAGAGAGGTTTGATAGGAAACAAGATTACCTCAAAGGGATACACCCAGGGGATACTCATCGTGGCCGTCTGCGCTCTGATATACTGGTTCCTTAACCCTTACTTCACCAACGGTCTGAAGGGTATTTCCCTGTATATTTCACTGGCACTGGGTATAGCGATTGTAACCCTGAGCTATGACGGCACCCAATTGCTCGTCAGTCGGCGCGCCGGTGTGCAGGGGGTTATCCGAGTCTTCCCCATCGCGATTCTGATTGCGATAGTCTGCGTGGCGCTATCGCGGGCCATCCAGTTCCGCCCCGGCTTGATATTCGGCTTTGTCGGGGCTTACACAGCCGTCACCAGTTCCCAAATGGTGTTGAAAAGCGAGGAGGAAAAGGACGTTAAACAACGTGCCGTGGCGATACTCCTGGGTATAGGCGTCGTTCTTATTATCAGTCTTACAGCTTTTTTCCTCAGGGGGTTGCTCTATGAAACAGCCTGGAGAGAGGGCGATGCCTGGAGGTATCTTGTCGAAGATATCCTGGTAGCCGCTTTCGCCATCGGTCTGGAAGGGCTGGTCTTTTCGCTGGTACCGATGGATTTTCTCGATGGCAAGAGAGTCTTTACATGGAACCGCAGGGTATGGTTAATCGCCGTGCTTCTTACTACCTTTATTTTCTATCATATCATTATTAATCCGGACGATAAATTGGCTGATGCGGTGAAGGACGCCAAGAAGTACGTAATGATTGCGTTAGTTATCCTCTTCCTGATAATAAGCCTGGGGATGTGGCTGTATTTCAAAGGGCGGCGTAAAGCTTTACCTAAGGATAAAGTGCCAACACCAGCATTATCGGATACGGATGAAGTACCACGAGCGGCGGATACAGCGACTCAGGTGCCACCGGAAAACGTGGCGATGCAAGAAAATACAGAAATACTAACCTCTCAACGGGTGGAAATGGTTGACAAGATGGCAGGCGCGGTAGAACCTGGCCCGATACCACCTGAAAGCACCAAGAAACCAGAACAATTGGCTGAAGAACCTCCGTCATCCCCGGGAAGCGACCTGCCAAACGGGCAGGAAAAGCCTCAAGCTAGTTGATTAAAGTTTTGATGGACCGAATGAAGAATCGCTTTTATTTATTAGGGCTAAGTTTTCTGGTGTTAATCGTAGCACTGGCCGGCCTGCTTGGTATTCTTGATACTCTCCCCAAACCTGCCGTATCTCAGTCCTCCCAGGATGGAAGCAAACCGACTCCCACTCAATCTTCCCCGGCTGCAAGCAAACCGACCCCCTCTCAACCCTCCCCGAGTGGGAATAAGCCGATCCCTTCACAAGGCGATACACCTTCAACGGGCACTCAACCCGCCGATTCGATTTCAAAAAATGATACTATTCAGAAAAATGCCAGTCTCGCCGCCGGTTTCTCCCTTAAAAACCCCATGCCCCCTCACATCCCCCTTTTCGAGGTAACCGGTGCGGCCAACACGGCCTATCTCAAAAGTCAAACCGCCTCCTTTTTTAACGGCCGGGAATGGCAAGGAGAAGGTGATACTCAATCTAAGAAGTACAAGGGGGAAACGCTTACGACGGGTGTAGTTTCTTATAACCGTCAAGCGGTGGACGATATCTCCATAACCTCGCTATTGAAAGCATCCGCCGGTACAGTCGCGTTGCCGACCTCATTATACCCCTTACGTGTCACTTCCCCTGCTTCTCTCCTCTATTATCCCGAAGAACAGGTCTTTTCTTCTGAAGATGGTTTCCCGAACGCCTACACCTTCCGTACCGTTCACTATAGTTTTACTGACTCGGTACTTCTGAATGCCAAAGCCGACCTTCAGGACAAATATTTACAGCTACCTTCCGGGATAACACCGCGCACCCGGGAGCTCGCCAATACTATCACCAAAGGCCTTAAGACCCCTTACCAGAAGGCTAAAGCCATCGAAAACTATCTGAAAACCAACTACGTCTATGATTTTGATTACAAGCGCGCCCCGGATACCTGGGAACCCAACGACTGGTTCCTTTTTGAAGATAAAAGGGGAGTGTGTGGCAATTTCAATTCAGCTTTTGTTGTCCTCTGCCGCGCGGCAGGCATTCCCGCAAGATTGGTGAGCGGCTTTATGATTACACCTCAGGCAGAAAAACAGGTAGTGTATCAAGACCAGGGTCATGCCTGGTCGGAAGTAAAATTTCAGGACATGGGATGGTATACCTTCGATGCTACCGCCAGCTTTCGCCTCCTGCCAACTGTAACCGAGATAACTTCCGCCGGTCCGGTAACCCGGAAAGGCCATGACTTTAACATCCAAGGCACGGTGCAAACAGAAAAAGGGATTCCCGCCGAAGGAGTGCTGGTGGAGGTCTTCATTAACGACCGTAAGGATATCAAAGGTGGTACTTTGATAGGCAAAGGGATAGCCTCTCAGGGCCGCTTTGATATTCAAGCTACTATACCTGAGAAGACAGACGTGGGGGATTATCACGTATTGGCGCACTGCCTTAAGAGTACCAGATACCTGGAGTCATGGAGTGATCCTTTACTAAAAGTCGTCACGGCTACCAATCTCAGTTTACAGGTGCCTCCCCGCATCAATATCCGGGAAACGCTATCGCTTACCGGCTCCCTCACCGAGGAGTTCGGCCGGCCGCTTGGCGGACAGCCGATAGACGTCTATCTTAACGGCGCGCCGGTCGCCCGGCTGGTCACTGATAGTGCCGGCCGCTTCGCCTGGGGACAGGCTTTTAACGAGGCCGGTACTTATACCCTTAGAGTCAGTTTCCCCGGCACGGACTACTATCTGAAATCCAGTCAGGAAGCGGTATTTAAGGTGCTCTCCCCCGCGGCTATCGAGCTTAATGTAGAGGACTCCGCCGAATTGAATGGAGCCCGTGTTGGCGAGCCGGTCTCCGCATCCGGCCAGCTGACCGAACAAACAACCGGTATTCCCCTGCCGGGCCGCGGTATCTCTGTATCCATCGATGGCGTCCCACTGGATATGAAGCTCGTAACCGATAGCGCCGGCAGGTTTGAGTTTAAACATATTTTCGATAAAATAGGCGACCATCGCATCGAAGTTAAGTTCGCTGAGGATTCCGACTACCGGGAGGCCGATTCCGCCGTCGACCTTAAGGTTTCCCCGCCGTCGGGCTTCTCCCTCTGGAAAATTATCATTATTGTCCTGGCTCTGGCCGCTGCCGGGGTTGGCGGCTGGTTCCTGTACCGCTGGCTGAAAAATCGCCCGGCTCTGCCGGCAGCCGTTGCCGTCACGGCAGAGAAAGAAGCGCTGGCTCCCCCTCCCCCACCCTGGCATTCGTCCGACGCCGGTCTTTCTCTTACTATTGAATTGCCGCAGATTACCGACCCCTTCCCCGATGTCTGGGGTGTGGGTGAGGAACTTACTATCGTCTGCCGCCTCACTGATGAAATAGGCAGCGGTCTTACGGCGAGACCTCTGGACATCTATATTAACCATGAGCCTATCGCACACCCGTCCACCGGTACCGGCGGAACGGCTGAACTGAATCAGGTATTCCCCGCTAAAGGACAATATGAACTTGCAGCCAGATTTGAAGAAGGACCCGGCCTTAAGAAAGCTTCCGCCGGCCGTCCCGTACGCATCGTGGACTACCGTGAAGAGATAGTCAGCCTTTTTGACGCGCTGCTAAACCGGCTCCGTGAACTGGGCATGGAAATCAGCGAAGAATCTACGCCGCGTGAAATAGAGAACCTGGTGCGTGATGCTAAAATGGGCATACCTGAAAAAGCTTTAAATGATGCCGTAAGCTGTTTTGAAGAGACGGACTATAGCCTTCACGCTATAAACAGGCATAATTACCAGACGATGTATCTGGCACAAAGGGAGATAAGAGAGCATGGAACCAAACCCGCCGCAGTTGCCGCTTAAGACCGCCAAACCCGGTTTCACACCGGCGATACGACCACTGATTTTCGCTACGATAGCCTGCGCAATCGCTATTTTTCTTTTTTCCCCCAGCGGGCCTATCTATCGTTATGCAGACTTGAGTTTTTTAGTCGCCCCGTTGGTGGGTTACTATATCTTCCGCCTCTTTTCCCGGCTGAGCTCTATTTACCTGCCTGCCTATTCAACCTTGTACTACGGCTCGGCGGCCGCATACATTTTTAACGGGCTGGCTTTCTCCTTTTTCGGCTACAACTTTCTGGGAAAGGCCACCCTTTTAACACGCATCCCGGTGTTGGAAGGACTCAAAGGGCTGTTCACCACCCTGGGTGACACCACCGGCTATGTTATCCTGTTTATTTTCGGTTGTGTCCTGAGCAAGCTGGCCGGTCTTTTCCAAGAATTACCATGGGGGCGGCCAGCCTATCCTCCCGCTAATGCGCTGGGACAATTGTTTATCGGTCTAAGTCTGTGGCAGATTCTGGCGGCGTTCTCCGATTCCTGGGCTCCCATGAACAAAATCGGCCTGATTCTTTTTGTTGGGATGCTGGCCGTAGTCATAGCTAACGTCGGTACTTATGGGGAGAAGTCCAAGAATCCTTTTATCGCCGATGCTTCCCAGTGGCTGCGGCATTCCCAGCACGTTAAATTCCTTTTAGGCGCATTGATAGCCGCTTACATCCTTTTCATTCGCCCCGCTATTGTCGGCGTTTTCCGCTATGCCCCGCTGGTCGAATGGGCCATAGTATGCCTTATCGCCTGGCGGCTCTTCTCCGGTATCAAATCGGGTCTCAAAACGCGCTGCGCGGTATTGCTCCAGGAAGCTGACTGGCAGAAGCATATTCAGCAGATAGCCAACTTGCAAGGCTCGGATTTCCTCCATCTGGGTGACATCCAGCATGATTACATAAGCTGGGGTAACCGGGACGCACTATTGATTTATCTTACGCTGTCGTTGAATGACAACAAACTTCAAGCCGATGAAATAAATCGAATACTGCATCCGCTCATAAATCACCAGGACACGAAACCACCATGGTTCGCCTTCGGCTGGGAGCAACAGCGTATCTTGAGACAGAACGAGAAAAAGCGGCAGCGTATTCTCGATGAAATAGTGGCAAATCTGAAAGTTATCACGAACCCCGCCTACCAAAAGATAAAGGAGCAGACTGATGAAGAAATTAAGCCTGGTTGAAGCCAAGGAGCTTTGTGAACAGATTTTAGAGGCTGTAGCGGCGGTTTTTGTGGGCAACAAGCCCCTGCTGCGTAAGCTTCTGGCAGCCGGTCTGGCTAATGGCCATGTCCTCTTTGAGGACTACCCTGGTCTGGGAAAGACCCTGCTGGCCAAAGTTTTTGCCAAGGTCATCGGTTGTCAATACACCCGTATCCAGTTTACGCCCGACCTTTTACCCGCCGATATCGTAGGAACCAGGATATGGCGGCAGCAAGACTCTCGCTTCGAACTGGTGAAGGGCCCTGTCTTTACCCACGTATTGCTGGCCGACGAAGTCAACCGCACCCCACCCAAGACTCAGGCCGCCTTACTCGAGGCAATGGAAGAACGCCAGGTCACCATTGATGGGGAAACCCATACTCTGGAGTCGCCTTTCTTCGTACTGGGCACTCAAAACCCTATCGAACAGGAAGGGACCTATCCCCTCCCCGAGGCTCAAATGGACCGTTTCATGCTCAAGATGTCCACCGGATACGCCCAGTCTCTGGAGGAAGAAAGCACTATCCTGACACGCCGCATACAATGGCAAAAAGACGACCCTTCCATAGACGTTAAGCCCGTTATCTCCGCCGAGCAGTTCTCCGCCCTGCAAGACCTTGTGGAGCACCAGATATACATCGATAAATCTATCCTTGATTACGTCAGCCAGATAGTACGGGCTACCAGAGGTCACCCAAAGATAGAAATCGGGGCGAGCCCGCGGGGTGGCCTGGCTTTACTTAAGGTCTCCCGGGCTATGGCTCTCATCCATGGACGAGACTTCGTAACTCCTGACGATGTTAAGATGTTCACCACTGATACCCTGGCCCATCGTATTATCCTTAACATTGAAGAGTCTCTGGAAGGGCTCAGTCCCAATAAAGTGGTTGCAGAAATTGTAGAAAGTATTCCGGCACCGGTAGAGTTCTCTCCAAGGTAAGATAATGCTGACCACGTATTCCACGAGGTTTATCGCACTATTTTTCGGTATGCTACTGGCAGGTTTGTTCTTCGGTAACCTGGTTGTCCTGGTCATGAGCCTGGTGCCGTTAAGTCTGCTGCTTATAGGGCTTCTTACCGAACCGCCGCAGCACCTCAGCATCCAGGCCGGAGAGATCAAACCTCTCATCTGGCTGGGAGATGTCGTCGAGGTTAAATGGGAGGTCACGGTAAGCGATGGCTTCGGAATCGTCTTGCTTTTTCAGGAGCTACCCGGGCACTTTGCCCTGGTCGAAGGTAATAACCTTAAGGTCAGCTGGAAAGGCTGGCGTCCCCGCACCTTCACCTTCTCCTACAAGATACGCTGCGCCAAACGGGGTCATTACATCCTGCCCCCGGTTAAGTGGGAGGCCCGCCATGCCCTGGGTCTGACACAGACGCGGCAGGGCACCTTGGGAGAACCGGTAGAGCTGCTGGTGCAGCCTAAAATCCTTAACTTGAGGCGGATAAGAGGCGTGGCCGGTATCGCCACCTCTCCCTTCCCGGTAATCGACATCGCCAAGATAGGCGTGGCTACCACCGATTTTCGCGAAATCAGGAGCTACGTCCGTGGCGACCCGGTCAAGAACATCAACTGGAAGGCCACCGCACGTAAAGCGGCTCAGGGGCAGCTCTGGCCTCTGGTTAATGAGTATGAGGTGGAAGGGAAGAAAGCCGTCTGGCTTTTCCTGGACGCCGCCTCATATCTGGAAGTCGGTACCGACATCGAGAACGCCTTTGAATACTGCCTGGAAGCAGCTAACGGTGTGGCCTACTATTTTACCGACCGTGGCTATCGCGTGGGCATGTATATCTATAACGACGGGAATAGACTCTTCTACCCTGATGCCGGTAAAAAACAATTCCTCAGGATATCCCGGGAACTAATAAAACTAAATACCGCTAACCAGTTCAATGAATTCCCCAGAGCTATTGAGAAATGCCGCCGTTATCTCCTGGGCTATAATCCGCTATGTGTTATCGTCACCAGACTGGACAGCAATTACAATAACGATATCGTGCGCGGCATAACCAAACTGCGCCTTCTGCGCGGTCGCCGGCGGCGTAAGCTGCCGGTGATGGTAATCAGCGTCGCGGGTTACCATGTTATCCCCAGACTTAATGAATATGATAATAACTCGGCCCTGATGCTGCAGGTTCAGACCAGGCCTCTGGCGCAACAAATACGGCGGTTGGGTGCCTCTTTACTGGAATGGAACCCCAGGCGGGAGAACTTCAGCACGGCTTTGTTGAGGCAGGTAAAGACAAAATGAAATTTCATCTTGCGGTGATAAGTATCGCCGAGCTGGCACTGATTGCTGCCCTTAGCGGCATCGGCGTCTATGCCCTCGTCAACTCCAATATCTTTAGCGTGGTCAGGGAATTTGGAGAGGCTCATCATTATGTTTTTATATATTATTTGCCCGTAATTCTTTGGGGGCTGGTATTCGCGTACGGCATGCTCAACAGTATCCTGCAAGGCAAAGGCTACGGCGGTTTCATATGGTTCGTCGTCGTATTATCAATGCCTTCGCTACTGAGCTTCAATACAGTAAACTGGCCCGGTATTTTCGGCTCAGAGTATAATCTGAGCACCAGCCTTGATTTCTCAGAGATGTTAGTGCTGGGGGTTCTCGTGATTACCGGCTACATCATCCTCAATTATTTCATACTGTTCAGACAAACACGCCATAATATGATTAGCCGGGAGGTAAACCCGGTCGATATGGAGAGTGTGACGGTCTATAGTTATCTCGCGTTAAGCTTGGCTGTCATTGCCGCGCTGGCGGCCACTATGGTAGTAGCATTCCTGTCTCGTAACTTTGAACTCCTGGTTCTTGACTATATCAGAAACATACCCTGGAACGTGGTTTTTATTGGTCTACTTTGTATTTTACTCCTGGCTTTCTACCTGTACTGGTTAGGGGCCAGGCGAAGGACTAAAAATCAATAATCAAGCTGAATACACCCGGTAGGTAATACATATAATATCAGGCCAGCTTGCTCTCTCTGTATTCTCCGCCTAACTTTACCCTGCGCCTGACGTTATTTAATATGGAGAGTATTATATAATAGGTGTAAAGCAGCGGAGGGATTGGCATGAAGAAAACGATATTATTAATCCTGACCGCCGTCATCCTGGTGGCGGCGGTATCCTGCCATCAACCGGCGTCGGCATCCGAGCTGAAATCGGATAAGCCGCGGGAGACGGTGACGTCGACCAGTCAGGCCGATTTGACTGGCCTCGCGGATGGCAACAGCGCCTTCGCCCTGAATCTCTACCAGCTCTTGAGAAAGACCGACGGCAATATCTTCTATTCGCCTTACAGCATCTCGGAAGCCCTGGCGATGGCCTACGGAGGCGCCCGGGGAGAGACCGAGAAACAGATGGCTGCTGTCCTTCAGTTCCTGCTCTCACCGGACAAGCTGCACCCTGCCTTCAACAGTATCGATATCGAACTGGCCAAACGAGGGGAGGTGGCCAAAAAGGGCAAGGATGAAAAGGGCTTCCGGCTGAATGTGGTCAACGCTATCTGGGGGCAGAAAGACTTTAAATTCACTTCCCAGTATCTCGATTTGCTGGCCCAGAACTACGGGGCGGGGATGCGGATAGTCGATTATATCAATGCCGCCGAGCCGTCCCGGCA
>CAZXYV010000038.1:0-11625 GCA_964645025.1 uncultured Dehalococcoidaceae bacterium
CCGACCGCTTCCCTCACGAGTTCAGCGGCGGCCAGCGCCAGCGCATCGGCGTGGCGCGCGCCCTGGCCTGTAATCCCGCTGTCATCGTCTGCGATGAGCCTATCTCCGCCCTCGATGTCTCCATCCAGGCCCAGATTATCAACCTCCTGGAAGAGCTGCAATCGAAGAGCGAA
This sequence comes from uncultured Dehalococcoidaceae bacterium, assembly GCA_964645025.1. GTDB lineage: Bacteria > Chloroflexota > Dehalococcoidia > Dehalococcoidales > RBG-16-60-22 > Fen-1077. Next base: position 174 of record CAZXYV010000038.1, read on the forward strand.
GGTCTGAGCTATCTTTTTATTGCCCACGACCTTTCCGTGGTACGCCATATCAGCGACCGCGTCGCCGTGATGTACCTCGGCCATATTGTCGAAATATGCAAGTCACGCGTGCTTTATGAAAACCCCCTGCACCCTTACACCCGGGCCCTCCTCTCCGCCGTACCCATCGCTGACCCGTTTATCGAAGAGACCCGCGAGCGCATTATCTTAAAAGGCGAGGTGCCCAGTCCCCTTAACCCGCCCCCAGGCTGTCCCTTCCACCCGCGCTGCTTCATGGCGATACCCGATTGCAGCCTGGCCGTACCGCCGCTCAGGGATATCGGCGAAGGCCATGAGGTAGCCTGCATCAGGGTATAATATACACTCTTCAATAAACAAAAAAGCGGCTGGAGCTTTTCGTTAGCTTTCCAAGCCGCTTTTTGTTTTCTATAACCTTTGTATTTATAGGCGGTGATTACCTCACCCCCTTTGTCCCTTCAGGGTGAACCCCCTCTCCGCAGGCTACTCCCCTGAGGACGACCCGGTGGTTTGATTGCTTAAATCGTATCTTCCCCATCTCCAAACGGGGCGTCCAAGAGGGGTGCAGACCCCTCTTTATTTTCTTCCCCCTTCCCCTGGCAGGGGAAGGGGGACAAAGGGGGATAGGGTCATAAAAAATCCCCCTCTCCTCAGAAAGAGAGGGGGACATAGGCGATGAAATTAATTAACTATTGCTATTTCGATATTGTGCCCATCGGCAGTACCTGACGCCCGTACTTGGCGTTAACGACTACCGCTGCCGAGCCGTAAACCGCCGCCCCACCGCAGAAAAGCCCCTCGATGCCCGGGATAATGGCGGGTATGGCGCCGAAGAAATGGGCCGCCAGCAGGAAGAAAAGCACCACCAAAGAGGTAAAAATGAAAAGGTGCACGAAGGTCATCTTAAAAGTACCTATGGTCATGTAAGCGGTAAAGATACCCCACATGACAAACAGCCAGGCTAAACCCGCATTATCCAGCTTGACCAGACCCAGCCACTGAAAAAGGAAGCTGAAGCTGAGCCCCAGCCAGAACACGCCGTAGGACGTAAAAGCCGTCAGGCCGAAGATGTCGCCACGCCGGGCGTCGATAAGACCAGCGATAATCTGGGCCACGCCTCCCCAGACAAACCCGAAGATGAGCGGCATGGTGCTGTCTATCCAGCCGAGATTATGTATCTGGAGCAGGATAGTATTGAGGCCGAACCCGGCCAGGCCGAGGGCCCCCGGGTTTGCCCACTGGGATTCGTCTTTTACCATGACTTGTGCCACGCAAAACCTCCATCAAAATTAGAATATTGATAAATGGGCCGGAGCGGATTTCCCGCGCCGGCCACCCGAGCGATTACTTCTTTTTACCGGCAATCAGCGTCGTTACGACCGAAGGGTCGGCCAGGGTCGAGGTGTCGCCCAGGTTATCGGTAGTGCCGGCGGCAATCTTGACCAGAATCCGGCGCATGATTTTGCCGGAGCGGGTCTTGGGCAGGCCATCCGCGAACTGGATAACATCCGGCGTAGCGATAGGGCCGATTTGCTGGCGGACGTGGTTTTTCAGCTCTTTCTCCAGGTCCGCATCCGGCTTGACGCCGGTCTTGACGGTAACGTAGGCGTAGATGCCCTGCCCTTTCAGGGAATGAGGCATACCGACGACCGCCGCCTCGGCTACTTTAAGATGAGAGACAAGGCTGCTTTCCACCTCGGCGGTGCCGATGCGGTGGCCGGAGACGTTAATCACATCGTCAATGCGGCCCATGAGCCAGTAATATCCATCCGCGTCCTTGCGGGCGCCATCGCCGGTACAATAGTAGCCAGGGAACTTGCTGAAGTAAGTCTGCTTGAATCTCTCGGGGTCGCGGTATATCGTGCGCATCATGCCAGGCCACGGCTTCTTGATGCAGAGCCAGCCGCCCTCGTTGATATCGGCCTCGGTCCCGTTCTCCCTTAAGATAATCGGCTCGACGCCGGGGAAGGGCACGGTGGCCGAACCGGGCTTGGTGGGAATGGCGCCGGGCAGCGGCGTAATCAGTATACCGCCGGTCTCCGTCTGCCACCAGGTATCCACGATGGGGCATTTCTCCTTGCCGATAACGCGGTGGAACCACATCCAGGCCTCGGGATTGATAGGCTCACCGACGCTGCCGAGGAGCCTGAGGCTGGAGAGGTCGTGCTTGTTGGGCCAGTCCTCACCTTCTCTCATTAAAGCCCTGATGAGCGTGGGGGCGGTGTAAAACACGTTCACGCCGAACTTTTCCACAATCTGCCAGCCCCGGTCGGGGTGGGGATAGTTCGGGGCGCTCTCGAACATGAGACTGGCGGCGCCGATAGCCATCGGGCCGTAGACGATATAGCTGTGCCCGGTGACCCAGCCGACGTCGGCGGTACACCAGTAGGTATCCTCTTCTTTAATATCAAATATCCACTTCATACTCTGGTAGCAGTGCAGCAGGTAGCCCGCCTGAGTATGGACCACGCCTTTGGGTTTGCCGGTGCTGCCGCTGGTATACAGGATGAAGAGCGGGGCATCGGCATCCATCTGTTCCGGTTCGCACTCGTCGGAAATATCGGCGGCATTCATGAGCTCGTGCCACCAGGAGTCCCGGCCGGCCTGCATCGGGACATCGAGACCCGCCAGCCTCTTGACGACGATGGCATTGGACACGTCGGGACATTCCTTGAGAGCGGCATCGGCGTTGGCTTTACTGTTTATCTGTTTGCCGCTGCGCCAGTACCCGTTGGCGGTGATGAGTGTCTTCGACCGGCCGTCCTGGATACGGTCACGCAGCGCTTCGGCGCTGAAACCGCCGAAGACCACGCTGTGCACCGCCCCGATGCGGGCGCAGGCCAGCATGCTGATGGCCAGCTCGGGAATCATCGGGAGATAGATGGAAACGGTATCGCCCTTTTTCACACCCAGTTTCTTTAAAACGTTGGCAAACTTGCATACCTCGCGGTGGAGCTGCTGGTAGGTATATACCTTGGAATCCTCGTCCGGTTCGCCCTGCCAGATAAGGGCGGCTTTATTCTTGCGCCAGGTGTTGAGGTGGCGGTCGAGGCAGTTGTAGCTGACGTTAATCTTACCACCGATAAAGTACCTGACCTCGGGCTTGTTTTTAAAGTCATAGGCCAGGAACTTGTCCCATTTCTTGTACCAGTCCAGCTGGTTGGCCATCTGACCCCAGAACTCTTCCGGTTTCTGGATAGACCAGTTATAGAGGGCCTTGTATTCATCGAGGCTCTTGAGCGCGGCCGCCTCGGAGAACTCTTTCGAGGGTTGGAAAACGCGGTTCTCCGCCATCATCGAGGCTATTTCCTTGCCTGATATCTGCCCCAGGATTTCTTCTTCCGACCTGGCGGTCTCCGCGGAGACTTCGACCGTCTTCGCCTTTTCATCCTTACCCAGGGCATGTTTAATCAGCTTTTCCAGCTCTTCGGGGTCGAAAGGTTTGACCAGGAAGCCGGCGGCCCCCAGCCTTATCCCTTTCGTCATGGCATCTACCGATGGGTAGCCGCTGATAAAGACATATTTAAGGCCGGGATGCCTTTTCCTGGCCTCTTCCAGAACGGCGAAGCCGTCCTTGCCCGGCATACGCACGTCCAGGACAACCACCCCGTAGCTATCCCCTTCTGCCAGCATGTTGAGCGTCTTGGCACCGTTCTCGGCGGTGACTACCTGATAACCGCGTTCGGTCAACCATTCCGCTAAGGACTCGCGGACGATATTTTCATCGTCGGCAATTAATATTTTTTTACTTTCTTTCATTTCATCCTTCTCCTTCTTTTTCGCGTCATCGGTACTAATTTATCGTATTCTCTTACCCGCTTTCTTTAATAAGCCAGCGTAACAGCCAGGTCGCGTGGCGCCTGTCCAGATTGCTGACCCAGCTCTCTATTTTATCGATATTGCCGTTTACCAGCGCGGCTACCTCATCCCTGGTCAGGGTATAGTAGCTGTTGTTCTCTTCATCCGGCTCAGTGGCGCTATCGTCCGGGGAAGTTGCCTCACCGCCGGCTTTAGCCAGAGCCGCCAGGATGGCATTCCGCTTTACCTGTCTGGCTTCCGATTTTACGTTCTTGCTTTCTCTCATTCCAGATAAATCTACCTCACCAGCCTTTGATACCTGATACTAATTTTATGTTAACACCTCTCACAGGCGTATTTAACCGACCCCTCGGCTCATCCTGCCAGTCATTAAGTCGTATTTCAGGATGCCCTAAAGTACTAGAACCCGATGCCTAATCCCCAACGATTGCCATTTTCACGTGAACGCTTTAGAATAATAATGGACTCATTTAATTTTAAGATGGGCCGCTAGGAGTAGTAATGAAAACAAGGATTTTAATCGCGGATGACCATGCCATGCTGAGAGAAGGCATGCGCAATCTGCTCGAGAAAGAGAAGGATTTCGAGATGGTTGGTGAAGCCGCCGATGGTGAAGAGGCCGTCCGCCTGGCCGCGAAGCTTAAGCCCGATATTATCATCATGGATATCGTCATGCCCAAGCTGAATGGCATCGAGGCGACCAAGCAAATCAAGCAGGTCAGCCCGGCCACCGCCCTGCTGATTTTAACGGCTTACAGCGATATCCGCTACATCATCGGCCTGCTGGAAGCCGGGGCCTGCGGCTACCTGCTGAAAAACTCGCCCGGTAAGGACGTGGTCCGGGCCATACGCGCCGTGCGCTCCGGCGAATCCGTGCTCGACTCCGAGGTCACCCGCAAGCTCGTGCAGCGCCTGGCCAGCCTGTCAAAAAGCCCCGACGAACGGGAGGCGAGCGGTCAACTGACCTCCAGGGAGATAGAAATCCTGAAATGGGCGGCCCGGGGGCTGAGCAACAAGGAGCTATCGGAAAAACTTTTTATCAGCCTGCGCACTGTCAAAGCCCACATGACCAATATTTTCAATAAGCTCGGCTGCAGCAGCCGCACCGATGCCATCATCAAGGGATTGAAGCAGGATTACATCGACCTTAACGATATACAGTAACCACCTTTTCCGGTAAGCGTGGCAGGACATGGATTAGTGGCCAATAACAACCCTGGGTTGAAGCGAGCCTCCTTTTCCGTCTCGAATCCCCATTTCTGGGTAATTCTGGCGATGTTCATCCTCGGCATCGTCTTCCATTACCCCCAGCAACTCCTGCGGACAGAATCACCCTCCCTGCTTTCGTTTCTGGGGCTGACGCATTATGCTGTGGAGCGTACCCTCTTCCTGGTACCGATTACTTACGCCGGTATGTTCTTCGGCCTGAGCGGGGGGATAACCGCCCTGGTTATATCATTGATTATCATCCTGCCCCGTGTCTTTTTCATGTCCGAATACCGTGTGGAAGCCCTCCTGCAAAGCGGCGCAGTGATTATCCTCGGGGTACTGGTGAACCTGTGGTTCGAAGTCAAGAGGAAAGAGAGCGCCCTTTACCGGCAGCTGGTCGCCCGGCTGGAGGAATCCGAGCGCGGCATGAGCATCTCCGAACAGAAGTACCGCTATCTGTTTGAAAACGCCAGCGACGCTATCTGGGTGCAGGATGTCAACGGCTACCTCGTGGATGGCAACCGGGCCTTCGAGCGGTTGACCGGGCTCAAGGTGGCCGAGGTGAAAGGCACACACCTGGGCAAATTCATGAGCGAGGAATCGCTGGCGGTGGCCAGAGAGGTGCGTAACAAGCTCGTGAACGGGGAGGAGTTCGAGCAGCCCTACGAGCAGCAGTTCTATATCCAGCCCGGCGTGGTCAGGACGGTAAAGATGTCCACCAATGCGGTCGTGTCCGGCGGCCGGATAACGGGTTTCGAGCATGTCGCCCGGGACGTGACCCAGGAAAAGCAGCAACAGGAAAATGTACGCGCCTACATCCAGCAGATTACCCGGGCCCAGGAGGAGGAGCGCAAACGCATCGCCCGTGACCTGCATGACGACGTATCTCCCGATATCATCATCCTCATCCAGAAGCTGGATAATCTGGCCACGACGCAGCGTCTCAAGCTGGCGACGGTCAAGGATAAGCTCCAGGACCTGCGTGGACAGGCCGTCGAGGCCCTGGAGGCCCTGCGCGCCACGGCCCAGGGCTTGAGACCCCGCATCATCGACGACCTTGGCCTGGTAGCCGCCCTGGAATGGATTGCCGAGGAGCTGGAAAAAGACCAGCCAATCCAGACGAAGGTCGAGGCCAGGGGCCTGGAACGAGCGCTTTCGCCGGAAATGCAGATAGTCCTCTTCAGAATCGCCCAGGAAGGGCTGAACAACATCCGGAAACATGCCCGTGCCACCGCGGTTAATATCAGGCTGGAGGGCGGGGACAACTATATTACGATGACCGTGACCGATAACGGCCAGGGCTTTGAAGCTCCCGGCAGAATCGAGGGCATGGTGAGCGCCGGCAGGCTCGGCCTGATGGGCATGTACGAGCGGGCGCGGCTTTTAAACGGCAATCTACAGATAAAATCGGCGCCGGGTAAAGGTACGGAATTGACCGTCAGGCTGCCGTGGCAGGCCAGCACGCCTTGACGCCTATTTATCCGGCGGTTTCGGCGATGTCTCTTCTTGATAAGCCGGCAAAATGACGGTAAAGGTGCTTCCTTTCCCTACCTCGCTCTGCACATCAATCCGGCCACCGTGACGCTCGACGATGCCATAGGATATCGCCAGCCCCAGCCCCACACCCTTCACCTCTTCCTTGGTGGTGAAGAACGGCGTGAAAAGCTTGTCCATGTTTTCCGGGGTGATACCGCAGCCGGTGTCGCTAACGCTTATCCTGACCCACCCGTTTTCCCCCGAGGTGCTGATAGTCACCTGGCCGCCTTCCTTCATCGCATCGATGCCATTGACCACCAGGTTAATCAAGACCTGCACCATCTGGTTAAAGTCCGCTTTGACCAGAGGCAACGCCGGTGCATCCTCCCGTTTTATCTCAATCCTCTTGATTTTAGCCTGAAGCTCGACGAGAGACATGGCTTTATCGATGGCGCGGCCCACCGTGACCGGCCCGAGCAGCAATGGAGACTGGCGGGCGAAATCGAGGAGGCCGCGGATAATCCCGGAACAGTACTCTATGGCCGACTCAATTTTAGACAGGCTGCTCATGAGCTGCTCTTTGTTATAAGAGTCTTTCGCCAGCTTATCTTTTATCAACTTCGTATATACCAGGACGCCGGCCAGCGGATTGTTCAATTCGTGGGCCACCCCCGCCGATAGCTCCCCGATGGAGCTGAGCCTGGCCGCATGAATCAGCTGCTGCTGCGTCTTTTGCAGCCGCTCGATATATTTGTTCAGTTCTTCGTTAAGGGACACGATTTCCTTATAAGCTTCAATCTGATGTTCGATATAGTTCAGAAGGGTCGCCCCCAGGGCGCTGATAAGAAAGGCAAAGAGGGCGAAAATAAGCGTCCGCAATAGCGACAGCAGGTCGTGGCTGAAAAGGAGGGCCTGCGGCAGGATGATGCCGAGGAAGGCGATACCGCTGACCACCACGCCTCGCATGCGGTAGACTATCGCGGCCGATATCATCGGGTAGAAAAAGATAATGACGTAGATATCATGGTGGGATTTCAGGACGCCGTAGTAGATGAAAGTAAAGACAGCAAAGATGCCCGCTATTATCCAGGCATGGGGACTGCGGAATCCCCCGGTCGCCTTGGCGTCCAGGAGCCGCCGGGTGACTCCCGAAGGTAAGATGTCTTTTTCCTTGAAGCCTTCTCTATCAGGAATCTTCATTCAATACATTATACTATCTTTAAGCTAACTTGGTGTAAAGTGAAACTGTCATTGCGAGGAGTCCTTAACGGGTTGAAGGACGACGTGGCAATCTCTATCATTGGCTTAGACCAAAACATGGGATTGCCACGCCCCGATTGCATCGGGGCTCGCAATGACACCGTTTTTAAAAACGAAAAAGGGGGGCGATAATTCGTCCCCCTCTAAAACTCCTCTATTGAGAGATATTACCAGCTACCACTTTTCCTGGGCCAGCCGGGCGATGAGCCACTTTTTAAGGCGCTCATCCAGCTTGCCCACCCACGACTCAATTTTACGGATATCACCGCTGGCGATGGCTATCCTCTCCTCGGGGGTCAGCTCATACTCTTTCAAAGCCTCGGCGGGATTCTCGGCCAGCCTGGCCAGGAAGGCATTATCCTGGGTAGCCCTGTCCAGCACCGCCAGCACCGCCTTGACGGCGGATACCTTGAACTCCGGTATTTTGGCCACCGGGTCGAGCGCCGCATTGGTGAGCACATTGGCCGGCGACTCCTTCCAGTGAAAGGCCATGAAAGCCAGCCCGGGCGACGTCTTATCGGTAACGTTTACCGGCGCCTCTATCTTACCCCGCTCCGAGGCTATTGCTACCATATCTCCGTCAGTGATGCCGAGCTTCAGGGCATCCTCGGGGTGGATATCGATAGCACCGCCGGGATGCAGGTCGTTCAGAACTCTTGTCCTGCGGCTCATGCTGCCGGTGTGCCAGTGCTCCAGAATGCGCCCGGTGGTCAGGATGAGCGGGTAATCCGGCGAGACCGCTTCCGCCGGCGGCCGGTACTCGACGGCGTGGAACTTGCCCAGGCCGCAGGAGAACCTATCCTTGTGTAGGGTGGGCGTACCTGGGTCCTGACGGTCGCGGCAGGGCCATTGCAGTCCGTAGCTGTGCTCCAGGCGGTCGTACTGCATGCCGCCGTAGATAGGCGTCAGCGAGGTCATTTCTTCGTTTATCTCCCGGGTATTACGATACGGGAACGGATACCCCATTTTATCGGCCAGCGCGGAGATGATTTCCCAGTCGGGTTTAGCTTCGCCGGGCGGGTTAACCGCCTTGCGTAGCTTCTGCACCCTTCTCTCGGTGCTGGTATAGGTGCCGTCTTTTTCGGCAAAGGCGGCGGCCGGCAGGATGACATCGGCGAGGACGGCCGTCTCCGTGGGGAAGATATCCTGCACCACCAGGAAGTCAAGCTGTTGCAGGGCCCGCCGCGTATGGGCGGTATAAGGCTCGCTCATGATGGGGTTTTCACCGACGACGTAGATAGCTTTGATTTCCCCGCGTACCGCCGCTTCAATCATCTCGGTCACGGGCAGCCCCGGTTTATCTTTAATTTTACAGTTCCAGGCTGTTTCAAACTTTTGCCGGGCTTCCGGATTGACCACCGGCTGGTAGCCGGGGAAGACGTTGGGTAAAGCGCCCATGTCGCAGGCACCCTGGACGTTGTTCTGTCCGCGTAGCGGGCTGAAGCCGGTCCCTTCACAACCCATATTGCCCGTCATCATCAGCAGGTTGGCGACGCTTTTGACGTTATCCGTGCCGGTGGTATGCTGGGTGATGCCCATGCCGTAAAGTATGGCCGCCTTCCCCGCACTCGCGAAGAGGCGCGCCGCCCGGATGATATCCGCTTTAGGCACGCCGGTGATGGCCTCGGCCTTTTCCGGTGGGTACTTCTTCACGGTGGCCGCCATCTCTTCAAATCCGGCGGTGCGTTCCTGGATAAATTTTTTATCGTACAGACCTTCTTCCAGGATGACATGCATCATGGCATTGAGCAAAGCCACGTCCGTCCCCGGCTTCTGGCGCAGGTGAATGGTAGCCTTTTTAGCCAGCAGGATAGGGCGCGGGTCAGCCACGATTAGTTTGGTCTTGCCGGACATCACCGCCTGGCGGACATAGCGCCCGATGATGGGGTGGCACTCGGTGGTATTGGAGCCGATGATGAAGAGCAGGTCGGCTTTAGCGAAATCGGCGATGGAGTTGCTCATGGCGCCATCGCCAAAGCAGAGGGCGGCCGCCGCCACCGTCGAAGCATGGCAGAGCCGGGCGCAGTGGTCGACATTGTTGGTGCCGATGACCGCCCGGGCGAACTTCTGCACCAGATAGTTCTCTTCGTTGGTGAACTTGGCGGAGCTCAAAACGCCGAGGCTGTCCGGCCCGTGCTCCGCTTTAGTGCTGGCGAGCTTTTCCGCAATCAAATCGATGGCCTCGTCCCAGGTGGCCTCGCGGAAAATGTTTTTAAAATTGCCGTTGACTTCAATGTCCTTGCTCCAACCTTCGCGACGAATCAATGGTTTGGTGAGTCTATCCGGGTGATTGATGAAGTCGAAGCCGAACCGCCCTTTTACGCACAGGCCGCCTTTGTTGACCGGGCTCTCCTTATCGCCGCGGACGCCGACGATTTCATTGCCGCGGACGCCCAGGTAAATGGAACAGCCGACGCCGCAGTAAGGGCAGACCGTCTTGACTTCACGCGCCGCCAGCCGGGTATTTTTAGGGGTAAGGGCGCCGGTGGGGCAGCGCTCCAGGCACTCGCCGCAGGCCTCGCAGGTGGACTCCACGATAGGTTTATTGCCGAAGGTGCTGACCGTAGCCGCGTCGCCCCGGTAGGCAATATCGATAGCCTCGACGCCGGCAATCTCATGGCAGGCACGCCAGCAGCGTCCGCAGAGGATGCACTTGTTCATATCGCGGGTGTAGGCGGGATGGCTATCATCAACGGGAAGCGTTACTGTTCTCCGGCGCATCCGGTCGAAGTGCTGCGGCTCGACACCCAGGTAGCGCGCCACCGTCTGAAGCTCGCAGTTCTGGTTCCTGGCGCAGGTGAGGCAATCGCTGTGATGGTTGGCCATGATAAGCTCCATGGTGATACGGCGCGACTGGTTTACCGCCGGCGACTCGGTACGGACGACCATGCCGTCGGTGGCCGGCGTGGTGCAGGAGGTGGGCAGGCCGCGCATTTTCTCGATTTCAACAATGCAGAGGCGGCAGGCGCCGTACGGCTTGAGGTCGGGGTCATAGCAGAGGGTGGGGATATAGACGCCGGCCTGGCGGGCCGCTTCCAGTACGGTAGCCCCTTCCGGCACCTCGACCCTGACGCCATCGATAATCAGGGCGATAGTACCTGTTTTTCTCTCTCCCGCTACAGTTGAGCTAGTTGTCATAGGTTGCCTCCCTTATTATTAAGAAGCCTCGTTTTCCTGTTATTTACACCTTGCCTACCGGCACCGGCTCGGCGGGGGCCTCTACGGGCTTACCGGATATTTTCGCCACGGCGCTGAACTTGGCCGGGCACACTTCGCGGCAACTGCCGCACTTGATACACCTGGCCTGGTCAATGACATGCACCATGCGCTTGCCACCCTTAATCGCGGTGGCGGGGCAGGCCCGCGCGCAGATGCCGCAGCCGGCGCATTTAGCCGCGTCGATATAGTAGGCTATCAGCGCCTTGCAGGCCAGCGCCGGACAGCGCTTTTCATTAATATGGGCTTCATACTCATCTCTGAAATAACGTATGGTGGTCAGGACCGGGTTTGGGGCCGTGCCGCCCAGGGCGCAGAGCGAGCCGTTTTTAACGGCCTCGGCGAGCTCCAGGAGCAACTCGATGTCGCCCAGCCGGCCCTGGCCACTGACGATGTCTTTAAGGATATCCAGCATCTGCTTGGTGCCCCAGCGGCACTGGATACACTTGCCGCA
>CAZXYV010000039.1:0-11461 GCA_964645025.1 uncultured Dehalococcoidaceae bacterium
TTTATCGCCCGCTTATGCTCCTCGTGGTACGCTACGGCCGGGGTGGCGGAGATATAGTAGCCCCGCGCGATGATATCCCGCAGTACGCTTGATGGTCCTGTGAACCAGTGGAATACGGCTTTTTCCAGTCCGGCTTCGATGACCAGGTCCAAAGCGTCCCTCCAGGCATAGCGGGAGTGGATGAGCGCCGGTTTATTTTGTTCTTTGGCTATTTTTAATACCTCCCGTAGCACCCTTTGTTGCAGGTCTTTATCCGCCACCGCCCTGACCCTCTTATGATAGTCCAGCCCCACCTCGCCTACTGCTACCGCTTTAGCTACGTTAGCTTTTATGAACTTCAGATTGGCGTCAATCTCCGCTTCCTTAATATCCCAGGGGTGCCAGCCCAGTGCCGCTTGGACGAAGCCTTTATAAAGGTGCGCGATTTGGAGAGTCTTTTGATTCGAGGCCAGGCCGGAGCCGACGGCGACAATCTCTACCAGTCCGGCCTTTTTAGCCTCGCCGATAATTTTATCGAGGTCGTCTATCTCATCCAGGTGAGCGTGGGTATCTATAAGCTGGTACAAAGCGTAGCTCCGCAATAACGTATTAACGCATTTGCGCAATTGCGCATTACCTCATTTGCGCTGTGTTTCACCCTTTGATGACCGCGATGGGTTTCGTCCGGGCCACCTTTTTTGAGATACCGGCCCCCTGTACCACGTTCACGACGTCATTGACGTCTTTATAAGACTCCGACGCCTCCTCGGCCAGACCGGAAAGGCTGCCCGCGCGCACGGTGATGCCCTTGGCCTCCATTGCCCCCAGCACCTCCCGGCCCTGCAGATGCCGCTTGGCTGCCGCCCGGCTCTGCAACCTTCCTGCGCCGTGGCAGGTCGAACCGAAAGTCTCTTTCATCGCCCGCTCGGTGCCCACCAGCACGTAAGAGACCCGCCCCATGTCCCCGGGGATAAGGATGGGCTGCCCGATTTTTGCATACTGCCGCGGGACGTCCGGGTGGCCGGCGGGAAAAGCGCGGGTGGCGCCCTTGCGGTGCACGCAGAGCTTCACCTTTTTCCCATCGACCTCATGTTCTTCGATTTTGGCGATGTTATGGGTGACATCATATACCAGTTCCAGTCCGGCTTTAGAATCGCCGATTCCCATGACCCGGCCGAACGCCTCCCTGACCCAGTGGGTAATGCACTGGCGGTTGGCCCAGGCATAGTTGGCGGCACAGCGCATCGCGGCGAGGTAGGCCTGCCCCTCGGGAGACTCTACCGGGGCGCAGGCCAGCTGGCGGTCCGGCATTTCGAGGCCGTATTTCTGCATGGCTCTTATCATCTCCCGGATGTAGTCGTCGGCGACCTGATGGCCCAGTCCGCGCGACCCGCAGTGGACATACAAAACTACCTGCCCGACGTGGTCCAGGCCCATGACACGGGCGATTTCCGGCTCGTAAATCTCATCGATGACGGCCACCTCCAGAAAATGGTTGCCGGAGCCGAGTGTGCCCAGTTGCGGGATACCGCGCTCCTTGGCCCTGTCGCTGACGCGGTCGGGGTCAGTGCCGGATATCTCGCCCTTTTCTTCGGTGGTGAGCAGGTCTTCTTTCCGGCCGTAGCCGCTTTCTACCGCCCAGCGCGACCCTTTGATTAATACCTGGTCAATTTCCCTGGAATTCAGTTTTATTCTTCCTTTCGCGCCCAGCCCTGAAGGTACGGCGTTAAAAAGGGCGTCAGCGAGCTTATTTATGTGGGGTCGGACCTCCTCACCATCCAGGTTGGTACGCAGGAGGCGGACGCCGCAGTTGATATCGAAACCCACCCCGCCCGGTGAGACCACGCCATCGCTGACTCTCATCGCCGCCACCCCGCCGATGGCGAAGCCATAGCCCCAGTGAATATCAGGCATGGCCAGAGAATAATTCACGATGCCGGGCAGAAAGGCCACGTTGGCCACCTGCTCTGTAGCCCTATCTTCTAAAATCTGATGGAGCATACCTTCATCGGCATATATCAGGCCATCTACGCGCATGCCGGGTTTAGAACTCTTCGGAATTCGCCAGCGATACTCGTCAACCTTTTCCAGTTTACCGCCCCAATCTGTCATAACCCACCTCCTAGATATCGAAGATAACCCGGACCCGCTTCTTCTGCCGGTCAACCTCCAGCATGTGGTAAGTGGCTGACTTCACTCCCGTCTTTATCCGGTGTCGGGAGGCATCGAACTTTTCACCGTAGCAGTCAGCCACCAGCCGTGTATCCCTGAACTCGATGATATCGAACCTCTTGAAAATGAGCATTTCCACGTCGAAGTAGTAGAGGAGGCTGTTCAGCCACTCGAAAAGCAGACTTTCGAGGTCGTCGGCGCTTACCTCGACGCGGCGGGACTCGGCTTCCCTGACGCTTTCAAGCTCCGCGATGATGGAGAACATGCCGTAAGCCGCATTGGCGAAAGCCCCGGCTAAATTCCGGCCGTAAGCGTTAATCCCGATGTCCGCGGTGTGCTCGATAATCTCGAATCTCTTCATTTCAACTATATCCGCTCATGGTGAGCCTGTCGAACCATTACGCACTTGCGCCATTGCGCAATTTCTCATCTGAGTAGTTGCGTTGGCATTTTCATCAACCGTGAATTTTTATAATATCCCCATTGTTGAAGGATGTCAAAGCCTACCACGCTATTATATGATATAATCGTGTCTGATATGTTACAAGGTTATCGTAATATACTTTCAAAAATATCTGAATACTCGGTTAAGCCCGCTTTGTTTGAGCCGGGAGAACCGCGCTTCTGGGACGACCCGTATATCTCAAAGAGTATGCTGGAGGCGCATCTAAACCCTGAACACGATGCTGCCAGCCGCAGACCCGAAATCATCGAAAGAGAAATATCAAACCTTCTGTCTTCCGGTGTTTTAAAACCGGGACAACATGTACTCGACCTGGGTTGCGGTCCAGGACTGTACGCCGGCCGCCTTTTTAAGAAAGGGATTAAGGTCACCGGTGTCGATATTTCCGAGGGTTCGCTCAATTACGCAATTGCGCAAGCGATATCAAATGGGCTAGAAATAGAATACCGCTGCCTGAATTTTTTCGATATTGACTACTCCGGCGAGTTTGACGCGGTTTTTCAGGCTTATGGTGAAATCGGGACTTACTCCGATGTTATGAGGGATGAGCTTCTGGGTAAGCTTTACAACGCGTTAAAACCGAAAGGCCTTTTGATTTTTGACGTTACCGCAGCTTCATATAAGCCAAAGGCAGAACCGCAGAATCGCTGGTACATCAGCGATGGTGGTTTCTGGCGGCAAGGCCTGCACCTGGTGCTTGAGCAACAGTTTGACTATCCAGAAGATAGTGTGCGAGTCAACCAGTATATCGTTGTGGATGATAACAAAATATCGGTTTACCGCTCCTGGTTTCACGATTATACGCTCAACTCTATCAAACCTGTGCTTGAGAAATCCGGTTTTAAAATCGTACAATCATGGAATGACCTTACCGGAACTCCTTATAAAGAAGGCGGAGACTGGCTAGCCATCGTCGCTAGAAAGAGGTAGAGAGTATGGATGAGCCAACCCGCGAGATATTCTGGAATATTCAGTACTCCTGGATAATGTACTCTCTGGCCGCCATCGCCACGGCCGTTCTGGTCTGGGCTATTTACCGTCACATCCTGAGGTGGCGCGTCGGCCAGCCGGCCAACCGGGGCAAAGAGCTGTGGCAGCGCATCTACGCTTTTTCCCGAACTACTCTTATCGATGGCCTTATTCACCGTAGGTTCTTCGGCGCGGACCGGCCCTGGCGTCCTAAAGAAATTTACCCCGGCCTGGCCCATTTTCTCATCTTCGCCGGCTGCATCATCTTCCTCCTCGGCGCTTTCCTGGACGCTATCAGCCATTATTTCTTCGACTTTATGCACGGCAGCTTCTACCTGGGTTACTCAGTGGTGGTGGACGGCTTCGGCATACTGGCCATTATCGGCGTGGTCATGGTTATCATCCGACGTTATGTCAACAAGCCGAAGCGGCTGGACAACCGTTGGGACGACATGGTCGCCCTGCTTTTAATCCTGGTGGTCGTTATTACCGGCTTCGTCGTCGAGGGACTGCGTATGGCGGTGACCGAGCTTCCAGTCCACGCGGCCTGGGCACCATGGTCGCCCGGCGGCTACATCCTCGCTAAAGCCTTCAGCGGCGCCAGCGAGGCTAATCTGCTCGGCTGGCATGTTGGTTTGTGGTGGTTCCATGTCTTCCTGGCCCTGGGCGCCATTGTCTATGTCTCCCTTTATAACTCCCGTCTTTTCCACATCATCTGGGACCCGGTCAACGTCTTTTTCCGGAACCTGGGTCCAAAGGGGGCGCTGACCAGGCTCGACTTCGAGAAGACCGAGCTTTTCGGCGCCGGCAAGATAGAAGACTTTACCTGGAAGCAGCTCCTCGACCTCGACGCCTGCACGCGCTGCGGGCGCTGCCAGGACGCCTGCCCGGCCTATCTCAGCGGGAAGAATTTGAACCCCAAGCAGGTCATCCTCGACCTCAAGCAGCACCTCTATGATGTCTACCCACATCTGGCCTCTCTGAAGCCCGCCGAGACCCGCAAGGAAATGGTCGGCGAGGTCATCACCGACGAGGTCGTCTGGGACTGCACCACCTGCCGCGCTTGCCAGCAGGCCTGCCCGGTCTATATCGAGCACGTGGACAAGATAGTCGACCTGCGGCGCAACCTGGCCATGGAAAAGAGTCGCTTCCCCGAGGCGGCGCAGGAGGCGCTCAAATGCCTGGGCACGCGCGGTCATCCTTACCGGGGCACCACCGCCACGCGCACCACCTGGTCCGATGGACTTGACATCAAGACCCTGGCCGAAGAAAGCAATGTAGATATACTTTACTGGGTCGGTTGCAGCGCCGCCCTCGACGACCGTAACATGAAAGTCGCTCAGGCTATGGTTACAATCCTGCGGGCGGCCGGCATCAGCTTCGGCATCCTCGGCGACGAGGAGGCGTGCTGCGGCGACCCCGCCCGCCGTATGGGCGATGAATATCTCTTCCAGACCATCTGCCAGCAGAACATCGAAATTCTTAAAAGCCACAACGTGAAAAGGGTAGTTACCTCTTGCCCGCACTGTTTCAATAGCCTGAAATACGAGTATCCCCAGTTCGGCGGCAACTACGAGGTCGTGCACCACTCCCAGTTCATCGCCGGCCTGATGAAAGAAGGCCGCCTGAACATCGCTAAAAAAGTGCTTCAAAAGGCCGTCTACCACGACTCCTGTTACCTGGGGCGCTATAATGATATCTACGCCGAGCCAAGGGCAATCTTGAAGTCTTTGAGCGTAAAGCAGGTGGAGCTCCCCCGTCACGGGTCGAACAGCTTTTGCTGCGGCGGCGGCGGCGGCCATATGTGGATGGAAGAAGACCCGGAAAAGAGGGTCAATAACTGCCGCGTTGATGAAATCATTGCCTGCGGCTTGGATTGCGTGGCGACCGCCTGCCCTTACTGCCTGACGATGTTCGAAGACGGTCTAAAGGCCAAACAGGCCGAGGAAAAGATAAAAGCGAAAGACATCAGCGAACTGGTGGCGGAGGCGCTATCAATGAAGGAAAGTCCCGCCACACGTTGAACTCAAGGAGAATAAGCCATGATTAAGGTCGGGATATTCGGCGGCACCGGTTATATGGGTGGAGAGGCCCTGCGCGTTATCTTACAGCATCCCGAAGCCAAGCTGGCCTGGGCCACCAGCCGCAGCGGCGGCAATATCGCCTTCTATCACCCCAACCTTTACGGCACGGACATCAATTTAATTCATCCTGATAAAGCCACACCCTGCGACGTAGTACTCCTGGCCCTGCCGACCGAGGAATCCATCCCGGTGGCGGCCGATTTTCTGAGAAGAGGCTGTAAAGTCATCGACCTCGGGTCGGCGTTCCGGCTGAAGGACCGCCCGACGTGGGAAACGGTCTACAAAATGCGGCATCCCCACTGGGACCTGGCCGAGGAAGCGGTCTGCGGTATCACGGAACTGTATTTAAAAAATATCCAGGCGGCGCGGCTCGTTGCCAACTTCGGGTGCTATTCATCTGCCGGAATTCTCGGCCTGGCGCCTCTGGCGAAAGCTAATATTATCAATCTTTATGACATTGTCGTTGATGGCCTGTCAGGTACGAGCGGCGTCGGCGCCGATTTATCGCGGGCCGCCCATCACCCCGAGATAGGCAATAACGTGGTGCCTTACAACGTGGTCAATCACCGGCACACCTACGAGATGGAACAGGAACTTACGCTGCTGTCCGGGGATAAAGTGACCGTCCATTTCACGCCGGTTTACGTGCCGACCATCCGGGGTATCCTGGATATCTGTCACACGCATTATATCAACAGAGTGACCAGGGACGAGGTTCTGGCGCTTTACCGGGACTTTTACCGTCAGCAGCCGTTTATTAAAATTTATGACCTCCCCAAAGAGGAGAATGCCTCATGGCAGTACCGGCCGTATCCCTGGGTAAGCTCCGTTGCCGGCACGAACTACTGCTTTATCGGCCTCGACGTTGATGAGGCCCGCCAGCGTATCGTAGTGTTTAGCGCCTTGGACAATCTGGGCAAGGGAGGCGCGCAGGCCGGTATCGAGATTATGAACGTGATGTTCGGCCTGGACCGCCGGACGGGACTTTCGAGGCTAGGTTTGCACCCTTGAACGTTCAAGTCGATTATAAATGGTTTGAAGGTGTCGGTTAAGTATCTGCGCAATTGCGCATATCCTCAACTGCGCTTTAAGCTACCTCCGCGCGATGGCAGCGTGACCACCGCCGCACCGGTGACGGTCTTTTCGCCCCGGGGGTTTTCCGCCCAGATTTCCACGCGGGCGCAGTTCTTATTATTCTCGATGTATTTTTTGGTCACCCTGCCATAGCAGAAGATATCCTCGTGGACGAGGTTCATGCCCCGGTAGCTGCCATTCAGCTTGGCCAGCGTCCCCCCCTCGCCGAGCCAGTCGGTGAGCATCTGCCCCAGGAAGGATAGCGTCAGCCAACCGTGCACGATAACACCCGGCAGGCCGTTGGCCAGGGCGAAATCTTTATCATAATGTATCTGGTAGTAGTCACCGGAGGCTCCGGCGTATTTCACCAGCTGCATCGTCGTGGGGTATTTCACCAGCGTCGGTAGCTCGCTCCCTACCTCGATATCTTCGTAATAAACCTGAGTTGCCATTTTAACTCCATTAGTATTTTACGTAAGTATTGCGCCCCTTGATAACCAGCTCGCCCCGCTGGTTGGTATAGGTCATCTCGGTGAACATAAAAAGGGTCGTTCCTTCCGCGCCCGGGACCTGCCGCAGCCGGGTGAGGCTGCCCGTGACGGAAATAACATCCCCGACTTTTATCGGTTGGAAGTACTCCAGCTCGCTGGCGCCGTTAAGGATGCGCTTGAACTGGCTTTTAGCGTTGAACAGTTGGTGTATCAGCCCGGTGGGAACGAGGGCGGCGGGAAATGTGGGGGGTGTTTCTTTTTGCCACCGCGGATTGGGGTCCTCAATCGCCCCGACGAACTTTTTCACCATCCCCTTTTCGATTTCATAGACCTCCGGCCCGAACGGGACGTTGAGCATGCTTTGCAGCTCTTCGCTGATTATCGGCTCATCGCTCAAGGGGATACCTCCGCTGGCATTAATGTAAGTATTTTATTATAGCCCATAGTTCCGAATAATAACCAGTCCCGTTTTTACCGCCCGGGGTCTTTAGGGAAATGACACCAGAAGCGTTAAAATAAAAATCCTAGGGGGTTTTGTGTTAAATTAGTGTCTTACTAGCATTCCGGGCTTTGGTGGATGACCTTGGCTGTTATATCGAATTTATAGTTTGCCATAGGAATGAGCCATAAGAGATTTGGTAGCGCGTTATCAGGTAGTTTGTCCACGGGATACCAGGCTACTTTTTCATCCGTTTTGGTATAAATATCGGTTTTGTCTTGGGATGTAAAACAGTAAAGGCGGTAACTGTCCCCCGTTACCAGGCAGAAATGTCGCCATGTAAGTTCAGGCCCGGCCTCTTCATGGAATTCCCTAGTCATAGCTTGAAGCGGGGTTTCACCTCTTTCAATCTGTCCTCCAATGCCATTTAAGCGGCCTTTTTGCCATTCGGGACGGTTTTTCTCTATTAACGCAACATTTCCGTTACCGTCAAAAAGAAAACCAACGACGAATTTTCTTATTTTTCTCATTATTCCTGCCCTAAATGTTTACCTGTTTATGCCCGTAGCTTCTTAGCCACCCTGGCGACGTTCTTGCCGAAGTTCCAGGCCGTCTTCATCCCCTCCGTGTCCTTCTCCACCTCGCCCTTTTCCCGCCCGATAGCCACATTCCAGTACGTCGAGCCGGGATTGATCATCCCCAGGATATGGAACCAGAAAAGGAGCTCCGCAAAGGTGAAGTTCTGGCCAGCGCGCCTGGCTACCACCAGCGGTCCGCCCACCTTGCCTTCGAACGTCCGGCGGCGGCCATACACGTAGCCGGCCCTTTCCAGCAGGCCTTTGACCAGGGACGTCGCCGAGCCGAAGTAAACCGGCGAGCCGACGACGATGGCATCCGCTGCCGCCATTTTTTCAAATACCGCCTGGGCGTCGTCTTTGATGGAGCAACCTTCGTTTTCGAAGCAGTAGCGGCAGGCATCGCACCCCCGGATATCGAGGCCCGCCAGCCGTACCAGTTCCGTTTCCAGTCCTTCCTCGGCCATTGCCTTGAGACAGTGCGCCGTTAAAATCTCCGTGTTCCCGCCTTCCCTGGGGCTGCCGACAATGCCAACTGCTTTCAATTTACACCTCCCGAAGAAACATACAGCTTATGCTCCTTAATATATTCCGCCACCGGTGCGGGGACGAGGCGTTCGATTGGTTCTCCCCGCGCTACCATTTCCCTGATGGCCGTGGCGCTGATATCGATGTACGGCTTTTCTAAAAATATCACCTTCCCCGAAATGCCCGGTATGTCATGTTCTAAGGCCTTCAGGTCGGGGCGCGGACAGCCGGGGCGGGGGACGGCCACCATCTGGCACATCGTTACCAGACGGGCGGGTTCCCGCCATTCCGGGAGCTGTGCGAGGCTGTCCCAGCCCAGGATAAAATATATTTCTGCTTTGGCACCACACTGGCGCCTCAAACTGGAAATAGTATCGATGGTAAAGGTGGGGCCGGGTCGCTCGGTCTCGATGGTGGATATAAACAGGTGGGGTTTATCTTTCAGCGCCAGGCGCAGCATGTTTAAACGGTGTTCGGCCGGCGTTATCGGCCGGTTTACCTTGGACATCGGTTGTCCCGCCGGTACCAATAACACCTCTGAAAGACCCAGGGCTTCCCTGGCGGCCTCAGCTACGCCGATATGCCCCAGGTGCACGGGGTCGAACGTGCCCCCGAAAACGCCTATCTTCATCGCTTTACCACTCCCAGGTTAAATCTCCGCAGCGGATTTTATCGCCCTCTTTGGCCCCCATTTTTTGGAGTATACTGTTGACGCCCATCTTTTTCAGCAGGTAATTCAACTGCCAGCGTAGTTCGTTGGGAGTCACCCCAACTCCTCCCATAATGCGTTCCAGACCGGGAGCAGCAATAACGAACTCATTACCCTGCCGGGTAACTTTCACGCCGCCTTCCCTCGGTTTTGGCCGGAATATCTTTACCGGTTTGCTAACGACTTCCTTGCTGGATGTCACCTTCAAGACCCTAAGGGTCTCTTTCATCAGCGCGCTGACGCCCCGGCCGGTGGCCGCCGAGATGAAATGCGCCTTAATACCAGAGTCTTTAAACTCGGCCTTCATCAATTCCCGGCGTTCCTTCACCTCGGGCAGGTCTATCTTATTGATGACCACTATCTGCGCTTTCCGCGCCAGTTCCGGGTCGAATAAAGCCAGCTCATTATGCAAGGTCATCAGGTCTTTAACGGGCGAAGCGGAACTGCCGTCGATGAGATGGATAAGTATTTTCGTTCTCATGGCATGCCTCAGGAAGTCATGGCCGAGGCCGCGGCCCAGATGGGCGCCCTCGATAAGTCCGGGAATCTCTGCCATCACGAAGCTCTCCAGACCGATTTCGACAACGCCCAGCACCGGCTCTAGGGTAGTGAATGGATAACTGTCTATCTTGGGTCTGGCGGCAGAGGCCGTTGTCAGCAGCGTCGATTTACCGGCATTGGGGTAACCGATGATACCAGCATCGGCTATCAGCCGTATCTCCAGTCGGATAGTTTTTTCTTCCCCTTTTTCTCCCCGCTGGGCGATGCGCGGCGACTGGTTTGTCGAAGAGACATAATGAGTATTCCCCAGGCCGCCTCTGCCACCCACCGCCACGACCGCCTCCCCACCTATTTTATCCAGGTCGGCGATAAGTACGCTGGTTCTGTCCTCTTCTGCGGAAACGATAGTGCCCGGCGGGACTTTCAGAACCAAGTCCGCGCCGTCCTTACCGTGTTTTTTAGCGCCGCCACCGCCCCCGCCGTTTTCTGCCCGATGTAGCCCTCTCTGCCGGTAACGTCGCAGGCTATCCATGTTATCCTCGGCCCGGATGATAACGTTGCCTCCCCGGCCGCCATTGCCGCCATCAGGCCCACCGTAAGGGATGTACTTCTCCCTTCGGAAACCTATAGCGCCGTTGCCGCCATCACCGGCCTTGACTCTTATCTCCGCTTTATCAAACATAAGTCGAAAATAGTGATTAGATTATACAACAATAGAGGATATTTTGTTTTATAACAGCAGCACTAATAATAAGGCAGTAAGGAATTCGCTTTATTGAGTGTGACGTGATTGCCTTCATATCTGGATAGAATAAATATTAACACAAAAATATCACAAAAATAAGCCAAATACTTTAAAAGAAAAAGGTATAAGGAATTAGTATTAAAATGGGCGAAAAAGGCGTGATACCTTTGAATACCGACTGTAGGCTAGCAGCCTGTTATTCCTGTAGGGATTTAGCCGGTTTTTTAGTTTTCGCCTCGGGGTGCAGCTGGTGCTGGATATCGTGGATTTTACGCTTCAGGTAGGGGCTGGTATCTATGTCGCCGGCGATTTTTTTACAGGCGGTGGTCACCGCGGCGGCATCACGGTTGCCGAGCTCCTGGCCGATCTGGGCGAGGGAGCAATTGGTCTCCTGGCGGATAAGGTACATAGCCAGACGACGGGCAAGTGTCGTGTCCTTATCTCTCTGTCGCCCTGACAGCGCCTCACTGGTCATCTGGAAACATTCGGCCACGGCGGCGACTATCGAAGACGGGGTGATATCCGCCAGTTTTAGCTCTTTACTCGCAACATCCTCCAGCGCCCGGGCAGCAATATCCATGGTGGGGGCGACCCTCAGCAGCTTGGCATAGGCAATCACGCGGTTCAGAGAACCTTCCAGCGACCTGATGTTGGGGTGAGCCTCACGGGCGACCAGCTCCAGAACATCCTGGGTGACATTGACCCCCTTGCGGCTAGCTTTCGATTTCAGTA
>CAZXYV010000040.1:0-10983 GCA_964645025.1 uncultured Dehalococcoidaceae bacterium
CTCGATGCCGGACTTTTTCAGCCCGTCCATGAACTGGCCGTAGGTGATGCCCCGGTCGCGGCAGGCGGCGTTAACGCGCGTTATCCAGAGGCTGCGCATATCGCCTTTGCGCTCACGCCGGTGAATGTAGGCATAGCTTAACGAGTGTATCATGGACTCGGTGGCACGCCGGATGAGACGGTGCTTGGTGCCGCGGTGTCCCTTGGTCATGGCCAGTATTTTCTTATGTCGATGATGTGAGGTGACGCCTCTTTTTACTCTAGGCAAGGAACGGTTCCTCCTGTATTATTTGACCCCGTAAGGTATCAGCCGGGATATGCGCTTGCGGTCGGCCGGGTTCAGTGCAACCATCTCGTCAAGCTGGCCGCGTACCCGCTTGGATTTAGCGGTGCGCAGGTGGCTCTTCGGACCCCGGGTGCGCATAATTTTACCGCTGCCGGTAATCTTAAAGCGGCTCTTGGCGCCTTTATGAGTCTTAAGCTTTGGCATTTTCAGTTTCCTTTACTTCCGCTTTTGCTTTGGGCTTGGCGGGGATGGGAGCCATGATGATATCCATCCTTCTCCCCTCCATCAGCGGCTGTCTTTCCTGCGTGGCGACATCGCTTAGCGTTTCCGCCATCCGCTGCAGCACCTTCCAGCCCAAATCGGGGTGTGTGATTTCACGCCCCCGGAACATTAACGTTACTTTAACCTTGGCTCCGTCCACCAAGAGTTTCCTGGCGGTCTTGGCCTTGGCATTAAAATCGTGGATACCTATCTTGGGTCTAAGGCGAATTTCTCTCTGGAGCAGCACTTTCTGGCTTTTCCTGGCCTGCTGCTCTTTCTTTTGCTGCTCGTATTTGAATTTACCGTAGTCAAGCAGCCGGCAGACGGGCGGTACGGAAGTCGGCGCTACCTCGACGAGGTCAAGGTTGGCCTTTTTCGCCAATTCCCGTGCCTGGAGGACGGGCATAATCCCGAGCTGTTCGCCCTTATCACCAACCAGGCGAACTTCTTTGGCGTAAATACGCTCGTTGATACGAAGTTGCTTAATTATGGCGCTTCATTACCTCCTGACAAGCACAGGTATCCTACGAACAAAGACTATACCATATTCTCGTGTAAAAAATCAACCCCTGAACGAAGGTTGAAGTCTAATCCAGAAGGAGATATGTCTGCGGCCGGTTATTTCTACGTAAAGACGCCCTTGATAATTTTACTATAGCGCTGGTAGAGATAAGCGCTGACAAGCAACAGCACTCCCAGCCCTACGAAGGCGCCGATACGGTAGCTCGTTTCAAGTTTAAACACATCGTAAACGAAGACCTTGACGATGGGTACGGCCAGCAGGGCCAGCGAGCCGATACGCACATAGCGCCAGTGTTTCCAGATACCGATGACGAGTCCGGCGACGGCATATATCGCCCAGACGGCGGTAAGGGAAAGGTTCTGGGCATTGCTGAGGCCTTGTTTAGCGGCCTGTCCGGCCGAGCGGAGGGCAACGGTAAACGAGTCCCAGACCTCAAAGCTGATGAGCCAGAGGGTAAGGAAGCTGGCGACTATCAGCAGAAACGGGGCGACAAAGCTCCATTCCCGGAAGGTGTCACGCCGGCGCCAGAGAAAATATATAGAGAGGTACGTAGCGGCAATACCGGCGAGAAAGGCCGGGAAACGCACATTGAGAACAGGTTTAAAGTTGGACATAGCCACGGTGGTATCGAAGATGAGCATCCGCCAGACCATGGTGACAAAGACAGCGTAGCTGAAGTAGCGGAGATAAGGCGTTTTCAGGGCGAGGGAAAGCCAGACGAGGGCAGCCATTTCAATCGCCCAGACAACGGTCGTCCAGGCGCTGTCGCCGAGTTGGATGGGGATGGCTACCGTGAGGAAGACCAGGCCAATGACCAGCGAAAAGCGGCCAAGTATGGTATATTCAGTGCCTCTCTTCAAGGCGTAATAGGTCAGGATGCCGTAGCACAGGGCCAATAAAAAGTATGAAAGCCCCATCCACGCCCGCAGGTCACGCCAGATGAAGAAATTGATGATGATAAACGCAGCGGCATTAAACACGGTGAGAACGATATCAAGGACGTGCGGTTTCCGGCGCCAGATGAGATGGTTCATTATCGTCGCTCCGGCCAGGACCAGTAAGACGATCAGGCTGAGGCTGGCTGACATTGTCATTAACCGATAGCTATAAGTAAACACTTCAGCCCCGATTAGCCACAGAGTAAAGAAGTTGGCCACCGCCATGGTAACCAGGGAGTCAATGCCTTGGCCCTCTTGCCGGTTCTTCCAGAGGAGAAAAGCAGACAGCCACATAGATGCGATGGCGAAGATAAAGGCCAGGAAGCGTTCGTTGAATATCGGTTTAAAACCGTGACTCTCTATTGAGGTATCGAAGCCAAAGAGTCGAATCGCCACGATGAAGAAGACCATATAACCAAAGTAGCGGAAGACAGGTAGGCGCGCTCGGAAAGTAAGCCATATCAGTACCGCCCCCTCCGCCGCCCAGGCAACGGTCGTCCAGGCCTTATCGCCGAACTGGACGGGAATAGCGGTGGTGAGGAAGACGATGGCCATGCCCAGGGCAAACAGGCTGAGCCGGGTGTTATCAGGGCTGCGTCGATAGGTGAAATAGGACAGCAGACCGTAAAATACCGCCAGCAGGAGCACGAAGCCGCCCATCCACAGCCGGAACGCTTCCCACATCAGCCCCAGGCTGATGCCGAAGTAGGCGGCGGCGGTAAGGACCATGAGAATATAGTCGAAGGCCTGGGGGATACGACGCCAGATGACATGGAAAAGGGACGTAGCCCCTACGAAGATTAGAAAAATAGCGGTGATGCCAATCTCGGCGGTGGCGATACCAACCTGCCGGTGGAACTCGCCGTACCAGAAACCATAGGTTATCAGTGAGCAGCCCAGGGATAGCAGGGTGAACCAGCGCCAGTTACGGAAGGTAGCCAGCAGCAGCACGCCGAGGTCGATAACGATGATATAGACCAGCAACTGGATAGCCTGTCCCGTCCCGCCGGTTCTGATGCTTCGCTCTTCGAAAGCGCCCAGGATAAAAGGGGCAAAGAAAGCGCCCAGTATGCCCAGTATGGCCAAGGCCATGGAGTCGTAGCGCCGGGCCAGCACCGTGGAGATGATGCTGATTACCAGGAGGAAAACAATGGCGAGATAGATACTGATAAGGTGGTAAGTAGCGGAAGAAGCGAAGATGGAGAGGTAGAGGATGGCAATGCCGCCGCCGCTGAGCACCTGGGTCAGGACGGGATACCGCTTCCGCCACCAGTTGCCCAGAATGAGCATGCCCAGGCCGACGATGCCGCCCAGGATAACCCGGGCGGCAGGGCCAAGCCAGTTATTATCGAAGGCATATTTCAGGAAGAACCCTACGCCGATGATGAGGGCCAGGACGCCGATGCGGGCCAGCCAGTTGCCGCCCAGCACCTGCTCCCACTCCCTCGGTTTGGCCGGGGCCGGTTTTTCTTTAATTACGGCAGGTGTTTCTTCAGGTGACGGTATTACTTCTGCCGGGATTGGAGCCGTCTTTGGTAGAGGTGTAATGACCTCGGGTTTCAGATAGGCAGGAATCGAGACCGGTGGAGGTGGAGCGGCAGGGAGTCCCTGTTTACCTTCCAGTGCGTCCAGGCGGGCATTGACGTGAGTTAACAGTTCCCGCAACTGGCGTATCTCATCTGCGATGGCTTGGGGTTGTTGCTGAGAGGCGGCGGACTGAGATGTCAGCGGAGAACCGCAGAAGATACAGAAACATGCGTTCGCTTGGTTTTCCCTCCGACAGCTGGGACACAGCATAGCTCGCCTCCTTGCTACTGCCTTGATTTTACCCTTACCACATAAGTTACAGCCATTTTATCATGCCAGCCCTGTCTTTTTACATCCCAGATTATCCAGAGATAGCCCAGGCAAAATACGATAGATGATATTGTCTTGCCTAGTATTTCGCGTAAGGCGGCGGTGCCCAGTCCCGGTAGAGAGCCTTTGGCATCAACTACTTTGATACCGACTGCCATCTTACCTAATGTTTGGCCTTTTAGCCCGATTAAGAGCCAGTAATACAGCCAGGAGAAAATCAAAGCAAGTAGAAAATAAGAAAATCGAGAAGATAGGGCGTAGTAAATAACTAGAACGAGGAAAGAAATAACGGAGATAACTACCCCGTCGATTAGCGCGCCGGCAAGGCGTATCCAGAACCCAGCAAAATTCGTTACCGTTGCGGGAGCGTTAAGCGCTGTGACCGGGGCGACCGCCGGCACCGGCGCTATGGGAGCTACCAGACTCGAACCGCAGTTCGCACAGAAACGGGCCTCCGGCGGATTGTTGTTGCCGCAGTTACGGCATGGTACGGAGGCCATAGTGTGGTGTCACCCCCTGCTGGAAATTTCACGGGTTAGAGTCTCTATAAAAGCGGCCAGGGGCTGGGCGGGCAACTGCTCACCGCTTCGGAGGCGGACGGAAACGGTGTTATCGGCCACCTCTTTATCGCCGATGATGACCATGTAAGGTATCTTATCGAGCTGTGCCTGCCGGATTTTCAGGTTCATCCTCTCGGAACGCTCGTCCACCTCGACGCGTATGTTATGGCTTTTTAGCTCGTCTCTCACCTTACAGGCGTGTTCCGTGTGGCGGTCCGAGACGGGGATAATCTTTACCTGCACCGGCGCCAGCCAGGTGGGGAAAGCGCCGGCGTAATGCTCGATTAACAGGCCGAAGAAGCGCTCCCATGCGCCGAGCAGGGCGCGGTGTACCATATAAGGACGATGCTCTTTGCCATCCGCGCCGACGTACACCATATCGAAACGCTCCGGCAGGTTGAAATCGAACTGGATAGTAGTTGCCTGCCACAACCGCCCAAGAGCGTCTTCGATTTTAATATCGATTTTCGGCCCGTAAAACGCGCCGCCGCCTTCGTCCACTTCGTAGTCGAGCTTGTTTTCAGTTATAACGCGGCGTAAAGCATTCTGGGCGTCTTCCCATCTCTGCGGTTCGCCGATGGCATCAGTCGGGCGGGTAGAAAGATACACCTTGTACTTACGGAAACCAAAGGTGTTAAGCATGTAGAGCGAAAAACGGAGCACTTCAGAAATCTCGCTGTTCATCTGCTCCGGCGTGCAAATGATATGGGCATCGTCCTGGGTAAGGCCGCGTACCCGCATCAGTCCGGAGAGTACGCCGCTACGCTCATAGCGATAAACGGTTCCCAACTCGGCCCAGCGCAGGGGCAACTCCCGGTAAGAGCGTATCCTGGACTTATAGGCGAGTATATGGAATGGGCAGTTCATTGGTTTTAAATAATACTCTTGCTCGTCGATAGTCATCGGAGGGTACATGTTTTCCTTGTAAAAGCCCAGGTGTCCGCTTGTTTCCCACAGCTTGCTTAACCCGATATGTGGGGTGTAGAGAATTTCGTAGCCGTTGGCGAAGTGCTCCTGCCGCCAGAAATCTTCGATGGTGGTACGGATACGTCCGCCCTTGGGTGTATAGATAACCAGCCCGCCGCCGATTTCTTCGGGGATGAGGAACAGGTCTAAATCCTTGCCCAGCTTGCGGTGGTCTCTCTTTTTCGCTTCTTCCAGCCGGGCGAGGTATTCATCGAGCTCTTTCTGGCTGGCGAAAGCGATGCCGTAGACGCGCTGGAGCATGGCGTTGTGCTCGTCGCCGCGCCAGTAAGCGCCGGCGATGCTCGTTAGCTTGAAGGCTTTTATCTCGCCCGTAGAATTAACATGCGGCCCGCGGCATAAGTCGGTGAAGTTGCCCTGTTGGTAGACGCCGACTTTATCATCGGTGATTTCTTCGAGTAGTTCCAGCTTATAGGGCTGGGAGGCGAAGAGCTTTTGCGCTTCTTGCTTGTTGAGTTCTTTATGCGTGAAAGGCAGGTCAGCTTTAATTATCTCGCCCATCTTTTTTTCAATGACGGGCAGGTCTTCAGGCGTGAGCGGGCGCGGCAAATCGAAGTCGTAATAAAAGCCGTCTTCAATGGCCGGGCCGATGGCGAATTTGGCGTCCGGGAACATGGATAACACGGCTTCCGCCATGACGTGTGAGGCGGAGTGGCGCATAATTTCCAGTTTTTCTGCGGCGTTCATAGACCTTATTATATCAGCGCCGAGCTACGGACGCAATCGCATGCTTTTTATAAATATAGTATGATATGAGAATCATTGGCATAAGAGGAGGCAGTTATGAGATGGCAGCAGTTAATCATCGGCATGTATCAAAGAATGTCACAGGAGCTTGAAGAGGTGCTTAAAGGTCTTACTACTGAAGATTTACATAAGCGGCCTGCCCCCGGCGCTAACCCGATAGGCTGGCTGGCCTGGCACGCTACCAGGAGCATGGACAGGACGTTAGGTGATGTAATAACAGGTGAGCAGCTCTGGATAAAAGACGGCTGGCATAAGAAATTTAACCGTGCCCCTGACCCTAACGATACAGGTTACGGCCACACCGATACGCAGGTGGACAATCTGAGGATACCTGATGTCCAGACACTGCTAAATTACCGTCGCGCCGTTATGGCCGTGACGCTTAAATACCTTGAGAATTTGACAGAAAAAGAACTCGACAGGGATTGCGAATTTTCGATGCAGCCGGGGACAAAAAGGGCAGCCAGTTTGCGTATTATCGGCAACATCAATGATATCCAGCACGTAGGCCAGGCGGCTTACGTACGCGGGCTGATCAAGGGGCACCGCTGGTCGGGCCGATAGCCAGCTTGCCTGAGAAGCTAAATTGTTATAAAATATTATATAGTGGATAAGTTCGTGCGAGGTGATTTTTACCATGCCGGTTTATGAGTATGAGTGCGGCTCCTGCCGCCATCGTTTTGAGAAGAGGCAGGGCTTCCATGATGAGGCGAAAGCCGCCTGCCCGAAGTGCCAGGGAAAAGCGAAGCGTTTAATCCGCGCATCACCGGTAATTTTTAAAGGAAGCGGCTTCTATGTCACCGACCACCGTAAAAATACGGGGTCGGAAAATGTGCCTGATAAAAAGGAAAGCAAGGGGGAGCCATCGGCAGGTAAGAGCAATAGTGAAAGTAAAAGCGAGCCGCCGGCCGGCAAGAGTAAGAGTGAAAGCACTACTTCAAAGAGTGAGTAAAGCCTCGGTCAGCGTGGCCGGCGAGGAGGTGGGGCGGATAGGGCGGGGGCTGGCGGTCTTCCTCGGGGTAGCTGCCGGCGACACGGAAAAAGATGCGCAGTACCTGATGCAGAAAATCATCAACCTGCGCATTTTTGCTGATAGCGAACAGAAGTTCAACCTTTCCGCGCTGGACATCGGCGGCGAGCTCCTGCTGGTGAGCCAGTTCACGCTGCTGGCGGATACGCGCAAGGGACGCCGTCCCAGCTTCGAAAGCGCCGCCCCGCCGGCAGAGGCCGAAGGGCTTTTCAACTACGCCGTCGGGCTGGCCCAAAAAAGCGGCCTGAAGGTGGCTACGGGGCGTTTCCAGCAGCACATGCAGGTGGAAATCCTTAACGACGGCCCGGTGACTATCATGCTGGATAGCCGCGAAAAGCTCGGCAACGTATAGTTAACCAAGCTTCAATCCTTTGAGGAAGGAAGCCTCGAACTCGAGGCTGATATCCAGTGCCTTATAAGAGTGGGTCAGGGCGCCGATAGAGATGAAATCGACCCCGGTCAGGGCTACCTGATGTACGTTGTCCAGCGTGATACCCCCCGAGGCTTCGAGCTTCGCCTTACCGCCGGTTAAGGCCACCACCTGTTTCATCTCCGCCACACTCATATTGTCCAGCATGATGGTGTCGGCCCCGGCTTTAAGCGCTTCCTTTGCTTCTTGGGTATTGGTGACTTCAACCTCGATGGTTATCCCCTTGGGGGCATTCCGCCGGGCTTTTGCGATGATGTTTTGCAGGCTCAGGCCGGTGGCGCGCAGCGCGGCGATATGGTTGTCTTTGATTAAAACGGCATCACCGAGGTGAAAGCGGTAGCTTGAGCCCCCTCCGGTGCGCACGGCGTATTTTTCCAGCCGGCGCAGGCCGGGGGTGGTCTTGCGGGTATCCAGAATTTTAACGCCCAACCCGCTGGTCTCGGCTACATACCGCGCCGTCGTCGAGGCGATGCCGCTCAGTCTCTGTAAAAAATTAAGCGCGACGCGCTCTGCTTTAAGGATACTGATGACGCTGCCGCTAATGGTGCCGGCGATTTCTCCCGGTTTGATGTGCATCCCGTCTTTGAGTATCGTGTCTATCTCCAGCGACGGGTCAACGCGGTAAAAGACGCGCCCGGCCACCTCGATGCCGGCCAGGACGCCCTTTTCTTTCACCAGCAGCGATGCCTTACCGGAGAGGTCGTGAGGAATCAGAGCCTCGCTGGTGACATCACCGTGGCCGGTGTCCTCGACCAGGGCGCGGTCGATAATGGCATCGAGTTCGGCGGCGGAGAGATAGTCTTGTAGGTTCATTTACCTGCCTTGCACGTTCTTTGCATCAGGACGTGTAAAGAAATATTGTCATTACGAGGAGTCGCGACGTGTCGGGACGACGAAGCAATCCGTATTTCCTGTTTGGGACGGGTTGCTTCGCTATGCTCGCAATGACAATTCATAGATATTAAATGAAGAACTATCTCTGTTGCTGGTCCTTGAGCACCATAACGCTGCCCTTGGAGATTCTCAGCAGGGTGCCCCCTTCCACTTTGATAACGACGCTGTCCTCTCTGACGCTATCGATAGTGCCGAAGATACCGCCGGCGGTAATGACTCTATCGCCCTTTTGCAGGGCGGCCACCATAGTCTGCTGTTCTTTCTGCTTCTTGCGCTGGGGACGAATCATGACAAAGTAAAACAGGGCGAAGATAACCACCAGGAAACCTACCATATATATGGTGCTGGTGGTGCTGTTTTCAGAGGTCTGCCCTTCCGCCGGGACACAGCTACCGATTAATACCAGCACCGCTATGAGCAACCCTGCCACGAGACCGGTTTTGAATATCCTCTTCATTTCTCCTCCTGATTGGATTTACCTGATTTGATTTTACCCTGTAGCGACCACGGGCTGGTCCTATCGATTTTAATGTTTACCAGTTGCCCGAGGTAATCGCCGCCGCGGCTGAAAAACACCAGTTTATCGGTACGGGTGCGGCCGTACCATTTCCCCTTTTGCCTGCCCTCCACCAGTATTGCCACTGTTTTACCCAGCAGGCGGGCGTTGATTTCGGTCTGGATTTCCTGCTGGAGTTTTTCCGTCTCTTCCAGCCTGGCCTTTTTCACATCGGACGGTACATCGTCCTGTAAATCCCTGGCGGCTACCGTGCCCGTCCGGGGTGAATAGGCGGCTATATGCACTGTATCAAACTTTATCCCGGAGAGCAAGTCCAGGGTCTGCCGGAACTGGCTGTCACTTTCGGCCGGGAAGCCGACGATGACGTCGGTGCTGAGGGCGACGCCGGGGACTTTAGCGCGTATTTGCGCGACGAGCCGGCGGTACTGCGCCACCGTATAGCCGCGCCGCATCGCTTTTAATATTACGTCGCTGCCCGCCTGGACAGGCAGGGTTATCTGCTCGCAGACCTTGTCCAGACCGGCGATGGCCTCGATAAGCCGCGGGCTCATGTCCTTGGGGTGATTGGTCAGGAAGCGCAGCCTCGCCAGCCCTTCAATGCTGTTCAACCCGGTCAGCAGGTCGGCCAGGTCGGGTTGGCCCGGCAGATCCCGCCCGTAGGAGTCCACGTTCTGTCCCAGCAAAGTGACCTCTTTTGCTCCCCGCTGCACCAGCTCCTTTACCTCGCAGATTATCTCCGCAAGCGGACGGCTTCTCTCCCGGCCGCGCCGGTAGGGCACGATGCAGTAAGAGCAAAAGTTATCGCAGCCCTGGCTGATGGTGACGAAGGCGGCAGGCGTGGGGTGGCGGGGCAACGACAGCGCCGCGGGCTTTTCCAGCCAGGGTGGTTGGTCGCCCGCCTTAAAAAAGTGGTCGATATGCGGGTATATCTTTTTCAGGCGAGAAGTATCCGAGTCCACCAGGCAGCCGGTCAGCGCCATGACCGTGTCCGGTCTCTCTTTTTTAAGCTGCCTGAGGGCGTGCAGCTTATTGATAACGCGGCTCTCGGCGCTCTGACGCACCACGCAGCTATTGAGCACGACAAGGTCGGCCTCGGCGATGTTTTTCGCGGCTTCATAGCCGAGCTCCTCGAAGCGGGCGGCCAGCCGCGCCGACTCCGCCCGGTTCATCTGGCAGCCGATGGTCCAGATATGATAGTGGGGCATTTTATCACTCACTATAATAAAATCACAAGAACGCATTTGGGGCCTTAATTTGGTTGTATCGGAAGTTGTTTTTGCCTCGCCTCCACCCATCCCTTAGATTTAAAAATATTCTTTGATGTCAAGTTACTTTATGTTTTTGCTCTTTTTTCGACTAGTTTCATCAACTGGATTATTCTGTTTTCATTAATATTGGTTAGACTATCGACTTCAATATGTTTCATTGTTTTCCCGCCGCCATCAAAAAGAGCCAGGTCTTCTTTTGTTAGCCCTTTAATTGAAAATCCCAGATTGACATGGTCTTTCAGGGCAACGATATAAAAATTACCGTCGGCGAATGCGGGAACGCCCCATTTCATTTCTTCTTTGGCGTTGGGATAAGTCTTGAGGATAAGACTCCTTAGTTTTTGACAAATTTCTTTTTGCGGCCGGGTTTGTTTACTGATGTAATCGTCAATCTTGTTGTTCATTTTATCATTCTCTATGGCGGAGGGAGTGGGATTCGAACCCACGTCCCCAGTTTCCCAGGGAAAGCGCTTAGCAGGCGCCCGCACTAGACCACTATGCGATCCCTCCGCGGCACGGTAAAAAGAAGTATTATCTTTTTAACCATTTTATGATAGCATAATCCCCCATGCGGCTCAATGATAAATGAGGGTTTGTTTTGCATTGGTTTGCTGTCATTCCCGGGTTAAGCCTTCAGGCTGAAGCGTTCAGGCTGAAATCCGAGAATGACAAACCTGTTTGAGACAGGC